>ONIC01000216.1 GCA_900317815.1 uncultured Eubacteriales bacterium
AATTTTAGTGGGCAGTCACTCTTGCGGAGAGAAACTATCGATCCGCAATACCTGACAGCGGAATTGCCTGCGGACGCTTGTCCGCCGTTTGACTTTAGTCGGAAAATGAAGTATAATACTATCAGAAATTTTTCGCCTGTCAATTACAACAGGCTGTTTTGGAGGGGATCTAATGCCTGCGGATCTGCATTGTCATTCGAAGGTGTCTGACGGCACTACCGAGATAGACGAGCTTGTGCTGCTTGCAAAAAACAAGGGGATCGACACGATCTCCGTCACCGACCACGATACGCTTTCGGGATCGGATAAGGCTGCGGCTTTCGGAGAGAAGATCGGAGTCCGTGTCATCGTCGGGACGGAAGTCTCGTGCTTTGACTTTACACGCAAAAGAAAGGTTCACATGCTGTGCTACCTGCCGAGCAGAAGAGAACGCCTGACCACCATGCTGCGAACGACACGCCTTGCCCGCAAGCAGGCGGTGCAGCTCAGCGCACAGAAGGTCATGTGCGCCTACCCGATACCGTATGAGATGATACTTCGCCGCAGCGCAGGCAGCACCTCGCTGTACAGGCAGCACATCATGCGCGCGCTCATTGACGCAGGCTACACGAACGAGGTCTACGGAGACGTTTACAGAAAGCTCTTCGACAGACGCTTCGGCATTGCCCGCTCGTCGTTCGACTATCCCGACGTTTTCAATGCGCTCACGACCATACGTGAGGCGGGCGGCGTCGCCGTTCTCGCTCACCCCGCAGTCTATGACAGCTACGACCTTATCCCCGAGCTGATCGAGCACGGTCTTGACGGGATCGAGGTCAGCTACCCGCGCGCAAAGGAAAACGACGAGGAGATACTCGGCAGGATCTGCGATGAGCACGGGCTTATCAGAACGGGCGGCACCGATTTCCACGGCGGCAACTGCACCGACCCTCACCCGATCGGCACCTGCACTACGTCCGATGAGGAAGTCGAAAAGATAATCGCTCTCGCCGCCTCACGCTGACAAAAACACAAAAAACGGCGGGGGCACAATGACCTCCGCCGGAGCTTATCGTAAAGTTTTTGCCCCGCTTTTTTCAAAAAGCGGGTGGGGTGCAGGGGCGAAGCCCCGCAAGGTATCGCATAGCAAAAGCCAAAATCAGAATAAAACAAAAAGCGCGCAGCGCCTCAAAAAAACAACTAACACACTTAAACAAAGCAGCCGCGAGCGAAGCAATGCGGCGAACGGAGGAAAAACAAAGCAGCGCTTCTCAAAAATCGGAACTAAAGACTGCGGCGGGGGTCACAATGACCTCCGCCGTAAAAAAACGTGTTCAATTGATTGACAAATGAGATAAAATAGAGTATAATAATATAGTTGTTAATAAACATCATTGTCGAGGCGTAACTCAGCTTGGTAGAGTGCTTGGTTTGGGACCAAGATGCCGCAGGTTCGAATCCTGTCGCCTCGACTTATCCGCTCAAAGCTCTAAGCTTCGGGCGGATATTTTTTTGCCGCTTTGCCGCAGCGGGGACACATCTTACCAGTTGTTCAGGTGAGATTTTTTGATGTATGCGGGGTAATTGAAATACGAGAGATCTGCGTCAACCTCGCCCGACACTCCGTCAACGATGCGCGTTCCGTACTGCCACATGGTGTAGCTGCTTTCATAGTTGATATCGCCGCTCCACTGCGCAAGCCAGCAGTCGTAATTCTGCTTGATGTCGCCGCTTAAATAGTGAGTTGCGAAGAATGTGGACATATAGAATGCGGGATAGTATCCGCCCGAGCGTATCTTCCTGCAGAAAATGTCCATGATCGAGGAGACGTACTCCTGCCCGAGGTCGAACTGATAGTCCATCTCGATATCGTAGAAGACGGGGTATTCAAGCTGCTTGCCCTCAAGCGCTTTCAGACACGATTCGGCTTCTCTGTAAGCCTCGTACTCGTTCTCTGCGAAGGAGAACCAGTATACGCCGACATTGAGTCCCGCCGCCTTTGCTTTTTTGTAGTTTCTCTCGAACCATGCGTCAACGCCCTGTCTGCGGGGGTCGATACCCTCGTGATTTTCGCTCGGATCGTCGGTAGCGCCGCCTGCCCGCAGTATAACGAAATCTATGCCGCAGGCTTTTACGGCGTTGAAGTCAACATCGCCCTGCCAGAAGGAAACGTCGATCCCCTGCACAGGCTCGTCATAGACGTAGGGGTTGTAGCCTGCGTTTTGGCGGAGGAAAGTCGAGCTGCCCGCCGTAACTTGTATCGCCTCGACCGTTTTGTGCAGGATAAGCAGAGCGTCCGTGCTGTCCACTGTGCCGTCATGGTTCATATCTCCGCTCACTCTCTGGAGCGAGTTCGGGTCGTCGAAGCCGAGCGAGATCCTCAGCGCAAGCAGAGCGTCAAGCGCGTCGATACTGTCATCGCCGTTGACATCTCCTCTGATAAAGTAAGAAGCGCCGTAAGCCTCAGCGCCTGCGGGCAAAGCAAGTCCGCAGACAGCGCAAAGGAAAGCAAGCGACAATGAAATGATTCTCCTGTGCAGTTTGTGCATGATATTTCCTCCCAAAAAGGCAGATTTCCAACATTTGAGATGAATTATACCATATAAGTGCACAAAAGTAAATTAACATTTTTAAAACTTTATGTAAACACGCTTCATGCTATTATTCCGCCGCCTGTCACGCAGCCTTCGTCATCGTAAAAGACTGCCGATTGTCCCGGGGTGGCGGCTCTGACGGGCGTGTCGAACGTGACTTTGACGAGGTCTTCCCCGATGCGCTCTATCACGGCGTTTTCGCCCTTGTGGTGGTAGCGTATACGCACCCTTGCACGTATTTTGCCGCCGTCCTCTATGCCGCCGATGCCCATAAAATTGAGCGAGCGGACAGTGATCTGTGAGGTGTAGAGAGCGTCGTCCTCCGCCAGAATAACGCTGTTCGTCACGGGGTCGATGCGCTTTACATAGACGGGTCTGCCGAACGCGATCCCGAGACCCTTGCGCTGACCCACGGTGTAGTGGATAATTCCCTTGTGAACGCCGAGAATGTTGCCGTCCTCGTCGGTGAAATTGCCCGCTTTCGGCTCGTAGTCGGGGCAGTTTTGCTCGATGTAATCGGCGTAGGTGCCCTCGGTTATGAAGCAGATCTCCTGCGAATCGGGCTTTTTCGCAACGGGCAGGCGCGCGCTGTCCGCTATTTTCCTGACCTCGTCCTTTGAAAGCTCTCCGAGCGGCATTATCGTCCGCTCAAGCTGCGGCTGAGTGAGCCTGTAGAGCATATACGTCTGGTCTTTTTCGGCGTGTGCTGACGTTTTCACGGTAAATCTGCCGTTTTCCTTGCGGACAACGCTTGCGTAGTGACCTGTGGCGACGAACCGAGCGCCGACGGAATCGGCAAATTCGAGCATTTTCGCCCACTTTACGCTGCGGTTGCAGACAACGCACGGGTTCGGCGTAAGCCCGTTCATATAATCGCCGACAAACGGCCCGACTACCTCACGGGAGAACTCGCCCGCGCAGTTTACCGTGTAAAACGGGATCGAGAGCATATCGGCAACGGCTCGGGCGTCGTCAAGCTCGCAGCAGCGGCTGACCTCGCCCTGCGCTACCCACGTTTTGAGCGTCACGCCGACGACCTCATAGCCGAGATTTTTCAAAATGTATGCCGTGACAGCGCTGTCAACGCCGCCCGACATTCCGACAACGACCTTTTTCATTTCATTCACTCTTTTCTAAAAACTTATATGCAGCCCGAGAGCACTGTCTGTCACCCACGCCGCACTGCAATGCGCCTGCTTTTTATTTCTGCGCGGATCATATAAAAAAATAAAAGCAAACGTATTGCGGTAGGGTGCGGCTTGTATCACAAATTACGCATTGCGAATTACGAATTGCGAATTGAAAAAACTCCACGCTCAAGACGAGGGAAAGCACTCGCCGTAGATCAGCACGGCGTTTCTGACGCACTCCTCGCACGGGCAAAGAACCTGTCCCGTGCCTATGCCCTTGAGTTCCCGGCAGATCACGCTGCCGCAGCGCTCTTTGAATTTCACGGACATTTCGCGCGTCACCCTGACTGTCGCTTTGCCCTCGCATTTAAGACCTGCAGCAAGTGCCGCTCCGATCAGCGCTCCGCACGTATTCTCCATCGTTCCCATGCCGACGGCAAAGCCCGAGGAAAGCTTCATCATCGTGTCGGCGGACACTCCGAGATCGTCCGCCATCACCGCCGTCACCGCCTGACAGCAGTTGCATCTGCCCTCTTTTTTGAGAGACGCCGCAAGCTCCGCTTTTTCTTTTATATCCATAACGTCCTCCCGTAAACCATAAAACAGCGGCGGGCGGCGACCGTCTGCGATCACCTCACGCCGCTTGAATTATCAGCCGAACAGTTCGGCTCAGTTGTTCGTATTTCCGTAAACTACGCTCGTGTCGATATCCATGGCGAATCCTCCCGGACCGCCCTGCGGTATGCCGCCCATCTGCTGAGGCGCAGCGGGCGCAGGATCAAATGTCGGCGCAGGCTGCTGCGCTGCGGGCGCTTCGGGCTGCTTTGTAAGGAAGTTCGGCGCAGCGGGCGCAGGGTTGAATGTCGGCGCAGGCTGCTG
>ONIC01000214.1 GCA_900317815.1 uncultured Eubacteriales bacterium
CTGCCGTATTTCAAGGGAGTTGAGTGCAATATGACGAAAAGATGCAAGCAAGATGAGTGCTCAGTCCGAAGGACGTGATTTAATCAGCGGCTCCCAAGGACTGTCCGATCAAGGTAGGTATATTAATGAAAAAAAGGCTTATTTCTGCCGTCTTGGCGGCAATCATGATATTTTCGCTCGCTTCCTGTACACCCGACGAGCCGCACCCCGAGACACAGATCATCGAGTATACTCTGCAAAGCGAGCCGCTGACGCTCGACCCTCAGATCGCAGACGACTACCCGAGCGAGATACTTATAAGAAACCTGTTCGAGGGACTTGTAAGGTGTGACGCAAAAGGCGAGATCACGCCAGGAATGGCTGAAAGCTGGGACATCTCGGACGACGGGCTTTCCTACACATTTCACCTGTTCACCGATACAAAATGGTCAAACGGCGACCCCGTCACGGCGGACGACTTCGTTTTCGGAATCACCCGCGCCCTCGATCCCGAGACACGCTCGGAAAATGCGCCCGATCTCTTTCTTATAAAGAACGGTCAGTCATTTGCGGCGGGAAAGGCTGCCTCAGATCAGCTCGGCATAAAAGCGCCCGACGACAAAACGCTCGAGATCACGCTCGAATACCCGACCGACAATCTGCTCAACGTGCTGACAAAAAGCGTTTCTATGCCCTGCAGCAGGAAATTCTTCGAAGGCTCGAAGGGCAAGTACGGCAAGGAGCCTGAGCTTCTTATCACGAACGGTCCGTTTCGCATCAGAGAGAATTACGGCTGGGATCACAACAAGTACATCTACATCAGACGCAGCGAGGAGTACAAGGGCGCATCTCCCGCCCTCCCGCTCGGCGTGAACTTCACGATAGGCAGCGCACCCGCAGACCCCGTCTCGGCGCTGTCAAACAAAAGCATAGATATGTGCGAGATCTTCGGCGGCGACCTCTACAGCGCAAAGCAGAGCGGACTGACCGTCGCCACGACCTCAAACACGCTCTGGGGCATCTGCTACAACACCGACATAAAGGCGTTCAAGAACGCAAAGCTCAGAGTCGCTCTCTTCGGTTCTCTCGACAGGAAGGCGCTTCTTGAAAGCGTTCCCGACAGCTTCGTCAAGACCTCTCAGCTCATCTCCGACAACATCAGCTTCGGAAAAGAAAATTACAGGCGTGAGGCGGGCACGTTCACTCTCGACAAAGCGCAGGATCCCGCTCAGATGTTCGGCAAGGCGAAGGACGAGCTTTCCGAACTCGGCATCGAGCTTAAAAGCTCCTACACGATAATCTGTCTTGACGACGAGACTTCTTCCCAGATCGTCACCCAGCTTATCGCCCGTTTCAACGAGATCACAGGCTGCTACTTCAACAAGGAAACGCTTTCGAGAAGCGAGCTTGAAGAGCGCATCTACTCGGGCGATTACGAGATCGCGCTTGCTCCGCTCAACACGGCGGTAGATTCCCCTATGGAGTTTCTCTCGGCGTTCAAGAGCGGCTCTGCAAACAACTTTATCAATCTGAATTATCCGAAATACGATGAGTTCATCGACAAGGCGCTCGGCTCGGACTCTGTCGGTCAGACTATATCCTCGCTCGGCAGCGCGGAAAGCTACCTGATCGAATACGGCTACCTCTACCCTCTTTTCTATGAGAGCAGGTATTTCGCTTATGCGCCGAACGTCAGCGGGGCTATCTTCGATCCCGCAAGCGACGCAATAGATTTTACACGGGTAGAGAAGATCACGGAGGAGTAACACATTGAAGATATACGATATTTCGGCGGACATCTTCACGGCGCCGCACTATGACGACGATCCCGACCCTATGTACAAGTGGCTTCGGCGCATTAGTGACGGCTCGGAGTACAATCTCTCGCTTATCGGTATGACGCCGCACTCGGGCACGCACATAGACGCTCCGCTCCACTACATCGAGGACGGAACGTCGGCAGGCGACATCGAGCTTGAAAAATGCTGCGGCTCGTGTACGGTTGTGACGCTTTCGGGCGTTCTGACAGGCGAGGATATGGACAGACTTCTCCCCCACTGCAGCAAACGCCTGATAATAAAAGGCGGCGGCAAAGCGTCTCTTGAGCTGAGCGCCGCCCGTGTGCTGACAGACTACGATATGATGCTTGTCGGGATAGACGCTGTGTCGATCGCATTTGACGACTGGGAAGAAAGCGTTCACCGCGAGCTGCTCTCAAAAGGCACGCTTATCCTGGAAAATCTCGATCTGTCGGGTATCAGGGACGGAGAATATATGCTCTGCGCACTGCCGCTGAAGCTGTCAAATGTCGAAGCAAGCCCCGTTCGGGCAGTTCTGATTGCCAAATAATATTTATTATAAGTTTTAAAGAAAAATACGAAAAGAAACGGAGAAATCGAAATGAAAAACAAATTCAAATGCTGTATTTTTGACCTTGACGGAACGCTCGTAGACAGTCTGAAAGACCTCGCTTTAAGCTGTGACGAGGCGCTCAGGCTCTTTGAGCTGCCCGATCACCCGCTCGATGAGTACCGTTACTTTGTCGGAAACGGCATTGCAAATCTGATAAAGCGGGCAATGGGCGACAAAGCCGAGGACGAGAAGCTCTTCCGCTCCGTCTACGACACATTCAATCTGATATATGAAGAAAAATGTCTCGACAACACACGCCCGTACCACGGCATCAATGATATGCTCAAAGCGCTCAAGGAAAAGGGCGTAAAGATCGGCGTTCTTTCAAACAAGGCCGACGAGTTTTCAAAAAGGATAGTCGGCGCACTCTTTGACTCTCAGCTTATCGACGAGGTATACGGTCACAGCGAGAAATTCCCGAAAAAGCCCGAGCCTTCGTCCCTGTGGGCGATGCTTGAAAAATTCGGCTGTGAGAAGTCGGAATGTCTCTACATAGGCGACAGCGACGTAGATGTGATAACGGCAAGCAATGCGGGCGTTTCTTTCTGCGGCGTTGAGTGGGGCTTCCGAGGATATGACGAGCTGAAAAACACGGGAGCCGAGACGATCGTCCGCACTCCCGCTGAGATAATTGAGCTGGTATAGAAGATGAACAAGATTAATTATCAGAAGAAGCTCGACGAGCTGATCGCCTCTCTTGACGGCACACCGAAGCTCCTGCTTCACAGCTGCTGCGCCCCTTGCAGCAGCTACTGTATAGAGTATCTGTCGCAGTATTTCGAGATCACCGTTTTCTACTACAATCCGAATCTCTACCCCGACGAGGAATACAGCCGCAGAAGCAGCGAACAGAAGCGGCTGATATCTCAGATGAAGACGAAATACCCCGTGACATACACCGACGAGGGCTTTGACAGCGCCGAGTTCTACCGTGCCGTAAAGGGTCTTGAAAAAGAACCCGAGGGCGGAGCACGCTGCCGAAAATGCTTTGAGCTTCGATTGGAACGAACCGCAAAAAAGGCGAAGGAGCTTTCCTGCGACTTCTTTGCGACGACATTGACGATAAGTCCGCTGAAGGACGCACAGCTTTTAAACGAGATCGGGACAGCGCTCTCGGAAAAGTACGGTACTGCGTGGCTGCCGTCCGACTTCAAAAAGAAAAACGGCTACAAACGCTCGACCGAGCTTTCACGGGAATACGGACTTTACCGCCAGGATTACTGCGGCTGCGTATTCTCAAAGCTCGAACGCGAGACATCAAAAAACAACACATTGTAAAGTTTTTGCCCCGCTTTTTTCAAAAAGCGGGTGGGGTGCAGGGGCAAAGCCCCGCAAGGTATCGCATAGCAAAAACCAAAAACAGAATAAAGCAAAAAGCGCGCAGCGCCTTATAAAAACAACTAACACACTTAAACAAAGCAGCCGCGAGCGAAGCAATGCGGCGAACGGAGGAAAACAAAGCAGCGCTTCTCAAAAAAATGTAAAGTTTTTGCCCCGCTTTTTTCAAAAAGCGGGTGGGGTGCAGGGGCAAAGCCCCGCAAGGTATCGCATTGCAAAAACCGAAAGCAGCCGCAAGCGAAGCAATGCGGCAAGCGGCAGGGTCTTAATGATCCTGCCGCTTTTTATTCATTATATGCACCTGCTCCGCCTGATGGGAGACTAAAGAGGTTTTATGAACTTAAAACGTGGAGTACCGATACATCAGTAAATACTCTCAACGCTGCCGTTTGATGCAATGATCGGAGTGTCGGAGATCATCTTTGTGACGTAGCTTTCGAACGCCTCGCTTGCAAAGCCGCCGTCGATCACAACGGGACACTTTCTGTTTGCGCCCTCGTAGTACTCCGCCTTTGCGCTCTTGCCGTTCTCAAATTCATACGTCACGGTGAGGATCGGCTTTTTGCCCTCGGGCTTGTCGATGATGCCGCTGCGCTCCGCCGAAACTGCGTTCTGATAGAAGACGCTGAACTTGTCCTCGTCAATAACTGCGCCGCCGCAGCTGACCGTTGTCGTCTCTTTCGTGGTGTCGCCTTCGACCTTCGTTTCCGTTTTGATATCGAACTTGTACGACTTTCCGTCCGCTTCGACCGTCATACCCGTGACTCTTCCGTACTTCGGACGGATAACCGACTTGACGGCACATTCGCTGTAGGAATTGAGCACCCACGGAACGGATTCTGTGCTCATCTTATAGATGATGCCCTTGCTCTCAAGGTAGAAATCGCCGCTCTTGTCGGGCTTCGACGCTTTGTAGCTTACCTTCAGGTCGGGATACTCGGCGTTTACCGTTGCCCACGGTGCGTCAAGTCCGTACTCCTTGAGCTTTGCGCTGTCGGCGTTGACTGCGACAACTTCCTTCGCCTTGAGGTTGCGGACGTTGTTTATCATATATGTGACAACTTCTTCGTTTGCAAGCACCTTGTCGGGCGTTACGATCCTGTATGTCTCGGAGAAGTTATCGTCATTTGCGTATACAAACTCGACATCGCCGCCGAAAAGCTCGCCGCCGAATACCATCTTCGAGAATACGTTGTTGGCTTCCTCGGAAGCAGCCGAGCCGATCTCCGTCGAGAGCATACCCATTGCGCCGAGCAGGAAGCCGTCCGTGTTGTCCGTCTGTACCAGGTATACGTTCTTGTCGTCGTTGACCATAACGTAAGTGCCCTGACTGTCGGGCGCGTCGTCGCCTACTGTGACAGTGGAAACTTCGCCGCCTTTGAATGTCGTTTTAACCGTTGCGCGCGGCTTATCGAAGCCGAAGTCGGACTTCTTCGAGCCGTCGTTTACGATCTTCCCCGCCGTCAGCGCCGCAGCGTCATTTGCGAGCATATCGGGAGTACCGAGCAGCAGCTCCATATCCTCATAGCCCACGAGCGTGTAGACGGTCGCCTCCGTCGCTTCGGAAACAGTGCCGTCAGACGCCGTTACCTCTGTTGTCGGCGTTTCGGAAAGGAGCGTAAACTTGCCCGTCTCGTTCTCCACCTCGATCTTTTCAATATCGGCGGGGACGTGGTTTACGAGCGGATACTCTGCGTGAGTTTCGAGCGGGTCATACTCCGACGACTCCGACTCCGTATCGTGGTTCTCCTTGGGATCCTCCTGCTGCGGCAGCACAAAGTACACGAGCAGGAACACGCCGACAAGCGCCGCCAGAGAAACCAATGCGATTATAAGTGTTTTAGCGCCCTTGCCGAGCCCCTTTTTTTCGGAAGCCTTCGGGCTTTTCTGCTTGCTTGTTTTATTTGATTTCTTAGACATTTCAAACCTCTCTCTTAAAGTGCGGAGTGTGGAACCCCTCCGTCAGCTTCGCTGCCACCTCCCCTATAGTGGAGGCTTTGGATCTGCATAAACTTGATAGCTGTCTCCAATGTACGGCTTTAGCCGTGACGAAGGAGTCAGAGGGGCGTATACTTTCGGCAGAATGTGGAGTGTGGAGTTTCGGAAAGCGCTTCTCGGTCTCCTCATATCCACACTATCCCCACATTTACGCCGTCCTCTTAGCGGTTGCGTCTTCTCAGGAAGATGATTATTCCCGTTGCAAGGACTGCTATCGGAATAAGTATCACATAAAGCAGCGTCAGGATCCTCAGCTGCGCCGTTGTAACGTCAAGCGGTTCGGAGCCGAGCGACTGATCGGCTACGGTGATGCCGACATTGTCTCTGCCGACAAGCGAGTTGAACATCGTCAGGATATAAGATGCGTTGCCGTAGAGATTGGAGCTGAGGAACGACTCCGTAACGATGAAGTTCGTACCGAATACAACAACGTGAGAAGCTGCGGACTTTGTTGCGCCCTCTTCTGCTTCCGTGTCGGTGTCGTTTTCTGTCGTGCCCTTTTCTGCGATAGCGCCCACTGCGATCGAGGGCTTTTCCTCCTCGGTCGGCTCTGCGTTGTCGTCGCTCTCGGCGGGATAGATAACGGAGCTTTCTTCCGACAGCTTGAGCAGCGACTTCGCCTTGTTTTCATCGAGAATGTTGATCGGGTGAGTATAAACTCCGTTGCCGTAGAATACGCAGACAGGCAGCGAGGAGTTTTTCATATCGGCTGTGTAGGTCGTGTCGGTCTGCTCGGCTGCGAAGAGATAAACGCCGTATGTGATCTGCGAGATCTTCGTCATATCGTTCTCGACAGCGTAGCCGTTGTCAACACTGAGTCCCCACTCCTCAAGAAGCGAGTCGATGTTCGGCATGGAAGCCAGCGAGGAACCCGGCATATAAATGAGCTGCTTGCCGTAGCTGCCGCCGTTGTTCAGAAATGCGGAGATCTTGTCAACGTATGCCGGGTCAAGATCGACATTCGGAGCGAAAAGCACGAGGATATCCGTCTCGTCCGTGATATCGTCGATAGCGGGCGACAGCTCGTTCGTGTCGAAACCGTTGTTGCCAAGATACGTCATAAATGCGGAGTAATCCTGATCGGAAATACCCGAGATAAACGAAACTGTCGGCTTGTCGTCAAGCGTTACGTTGAGTATTGCGCTCGTGACGGCTTCCTCGACCTTGCTGCCTGCGATGTAGTAGGAATAAGATGTGTAATCCATCTGAACATCAAAATAATCCATAGTGGAAAGATAGCGGTAGTCGTTCTTTCCCTGCACGATAATTCCGTACTGAGCGAGCTCCTCATCGGGATACATACTTGTAAATGTCGGATTTTCCGCAAGATCCATAAACTCAAGCGAGATGTGGCTTGCGTTGTCCTCGTACTTATGGAGCAGGGAATCTGCCTGGATGTAGTACTCGCCGCCCTCCCTGTACGTCTTCTCGTCACACAGCACGATAAGTCTGATGTCCTGATCGAGCTTCTTGATGTAGTCGATCGTCTCGTCTGTCAGATCGAAGCTGCCCGAGCCTGTCGTGTCGGCAACGAGAGCGGGGACCTTCTCGACGAGCTTTCCCGCTATCATATTTACAACGATAACGCCCGCGATAAAGATCGCTACGAGGGCGATCGAGAACCAGCCGCGCTTGAATGCTCTCGCTCTGAGCGACCTGCGAGCCTTCGACTCTGCCTTTTTCTTTGCCTTTTCGGGGGAAAGCTCCTTCTTCGGCTTCTTTTTGTCGGACGAGTCCTCATCGGCTGTCTGTGCTGCTTCTTCGGCTGTTTCTTCGGCTGTCTGTGCCGCTTCTTCGGCTGTTTCTTCGGCTGTCTGTGCCGCTTCTTCTGCGGTTTCTGCTGCGGTTTCTTCGACCGTCTTTTCCGCTGTTTCTTCTACAGCTTCTTCGACCGTCTCCAAAGCGTCATCGAGCTTCTTTTGAAGCGTCACTTCCTCTTTGTTCTCGGCAGCGTTTGCCGTGTTGTTTTCGGTATTTTTCTTTTTGCTCATGATCGTCCCTCC
>ONIC01000213.1 GCA_900317815.1 uncultured Eubacteriales bacterium
TAATTTTAGTGGGCAGTCGCTCTCGCGGAACAAAAGTATCGATCCGCAATAACTGACAGCGAAATTGCCTGCGGACGCTTGTCCGCCGCTGACCTTGCAATTTGCCGAAAGCTGTGTTATAATGTCAAAAGAACATTGAGAAAAGAGAGTATATATGACGGCTATCAAGGTACATTCGCTCGAAGAGACAGAGGCTTTGGGTCGGCGCATAGCAAATGCGCTCAAGGGAACCGAGGTCATCGCGTTTTTCGGCGGTCTCGGACTCGGCAAAACTACGCTCACTCGCGCTGTTGCGGCGGCGCTCGGATCGGCGGACGATGTTTCAAGCCCGACCTTTGCGATCGTAAACGAGTACAAAGCAAAATTCAATATTTATCACTTCGATATGTACAGGATCACATCCTGGGAGGATCTTTATTCCACAGGCTTCTTTGACTACCTCGATACGGGCGTGCTCCTGATCGAATGGAGCGAGAACATTGAAAACGCACTTCCCGATAATACGATCCGTATTTCGATCAAACCGGGAGATGCGGAATGTGAGAGAATTTTTGAGATAGAGGGTCTGGAAATATGAAAATACTGGCAATAGATACTTCCGCAAAGTCTGCGTCGGCGGCTGTCGTGGAAAACGGCAGGATACTGGGCGAGTTCTTCATCAATACAATGCTGACGCACAGCGAAACGCTTATGCCGATGATCGACGCCGTTCTCGCAAGCACCAGGATCGACCTTTCCGATATCGGCTGCTTTGCGGTCAATACGGGTCCTGGATCTTTTACGGGACTGAGGATAGGTATCGCTGCGGTAAAGGGTATGGCGTATGCTCTGTCAACTCCCTGCGCTGCCGTATCGACGCTGGAAAGTATGGCGTACAATATAAGCGAGCCCGATACGATCGTCTGTGCCGTTATGGACGCGCGCTGCGATCAGGTCTATAATGCGCTTTTTGATGTGTCCGCAGGTGTTCCCGAAAGGATTTGCGAGGACAGAGCGCTGACTATTGCGGAGCTTGCAGGAGAGCTTGAAACGATAGATAAAAAGATCGTGCTTGTCGGTGACGGTGCGGAGCTTTGTATGAAAAAAATGAGCGGGATAAGCTGCGATCTTCATATCGCACCCGAAAATGTCAGGTTCCAGCGCGCTTCATCAACGGCGTTAGCTGCCGAAAAGCTCATTGACAGCGGAGACCTGACAGAGGGCGGAGCGCTTATGCCGAAATATCTGAGACTTCCTCAGGCGCAGCGCGAGCTTATCGCAAAACAAAACAGTTTGTCCAAATAATCATATCTATATACAACAGGAGGATCATCATGAAAATAGCGATCGGAGCTGACCACGGCGGATTTTGCCTGAAGGAAGCTATCAACAAGTATTTTGAAGAAAAGGGCATCGAGTACAACGATTTCGGCTGCTACTCCGAGGAGTCGGTAGACTATGCGATCTACGCCAAGAAGGTAGCGGACGCAGTTGCAAGCGGCGAGTACGATAAGGGTATTCTCTGCTGCGGTACGGGTATCGGTATTTCGATCGCCGCAAACAAGGTCAAGGGCATCAGGGCTGCGGTCGTTACAAACGAGTTCTGCGCCGAGATGACGCGCCGCCACAACGACGCTAATATCCTTGCTATGGGCGGCAGAGTTATCTCTCCCGAACAGGCTGTCAGGTTCACCGACATTTTTCTCAACACGGAGTTTGAGGGAGGACGCCACGAGCGCAGGATCGCTCAGATCGCCGCTATCGAGAACGGCGAGGAGCTGTAATAACACATATTAATAAAGTATTGCCCGCATCGGAACAATATCCGTGCGGGCTTTTTTGCATAAAAAAGCGGCTCCGCCGAAATTGACAGAGCCGTTATGATACGTATTATTTCAGGATACTGATAAGTACGCCTGCTGCGACTGCCGAGCCTACAACGCCTGCGACGTTCGGACCCATAGCGTGCATAAGAAGGAAGTTCGAGGGATTTTCTTCCTGACCGACCTTCTGGGAAACTCTTGCAGCCATCGGTACTGCCGATACGCCTGCCGAGCCGATGAGCGGGTTGACCTTGCCGCCCGTTGCCTTGCACATGATCTTTCCGAAGATAACGCCCGAAGCTGTTCCCATCATAAATGCGAAGAGACCGAGCGCGATAATGCCGATCGTCTTGGGCGAGAGGAAGACCTTGCCAGTAGCTGTCGATCCGACGGAGAGTCCGAGGAAGATCGTGATTATGTTCATAAGCTCGTTCTGCGCTGTCTTGGAGATCCTTTCAACAACGCCGCTCTCACGCATCAGGTTGCCGAACATCAGCATACCGATAAGCGTTGCAGCGTCGGGGAGGAGCAGCGATACGACTACCGTTACGATGATGGGGAAGAGTATCTTCTCAAGCTTCGAAACCTGACGGAGCTGTACCATCTTGATCGAGCGCTCCTCTTTTGTCGTGAGAAGCTTCATAATGGGCGGCTGGATAATTGGCACAAGCGCCATGTAGGAATATGCCGCAACTGCGATAGGACCGAGAAGATCCGACGCCAAAATCGAAGTAACGTAGATAGCCGTAGGACCGTCCGCACCGCCGATGATGCCGATAGCGCCCGCCTCGTTCGGAGCGAAGCCGAGAAGGATAGCGCCGATAAATGTAATAAAAATACCGATCTGAGCAGCCGCGCCGAGGATAAAGCTCTTCGGGTTGGAGATCAGCGGACCGAAGTCTGTCATAGCGCCGATGCCGAGGAAGATGAGCGGGGGATAGATGCCGTGCTTTACTCCGAGATACAGGTAGTAAAGCAAGCCGCCGACCTTTTCGGGAACTGCGTAGCACATAACGCCGTCAACGAGCGCCTGCGCATATTTGACAGTCTCACCGGGATGCATAGCCTGATACTGCTCAACGGGAATATACTGTGTCTGACCGCCCATAGCGATGGCGGGATAAAGATTTACAAGAAGCATTCCGACCGCAATAGGCAGAAGCACAAGCGGTTCATACTGTTTCTTGACAGCAAGGTATATAAGCACGAAAGAAACCAGGATCATGATGTAGTTCTGCCACGGCAGACTTGCAAAGCCCGAGCTCTGGAAAATACCTGCAATAGATTCTAAAAACTGCGTTAAAAACTCCAAAATAACACCCCCTATTTAATCAGAAAGCACGGGTATTTTCTGCAATACCTGCTGCCTTCCAGGCGCTTCTTCTCTTTGAGGTCCTGACAGGCTTGGCTCTCTTGACCGAGGAAACCTTGACCGCGCCTTCGCCGAAGATGACTTCAACAGCCGCTGCGATAGCCGCTATTATCTCTCCGGGGATAGATCCGTCGTCGGACTCTTCTGCCTTTGCAGTCTCCGCCTTCTCGACGATCTCTTCGGTATCTGTCTTCTGTGCCGTCTTTTCGACTTTTTTCTGTTCAATGCTGCTCTGAGCGCTGCTGACTGCCATGCTGTAAAGCTTTATGATAATGATAAGCAATACGAGAACGGCGAATACCACGACGATACCCGTCAGGAGGATTATCAGACTGAGCTTCAGATTATCTAACATTGATCTCACTCCCTGCTGTGTAAATTTATCAATGGGCAGAAAGCGACTCTGCCAATTCATACAGATATAATTATAGTATAAATTGTTCATTTTTTCAACAATTATTACAAGATTTTCAAGAAAAATTTTAAAAAAACTATGCCCTTGAATCGCCGTTTGCCGCTTGCTTGTAAATAAAAATGTTAAAGCGGGGAATAATACGATAGTCGGATCGTTAAAAAAGCGGAAGGATCCGTTAAAATGTATATCGGAACGAAAGGAAATGCCGAAATGAAAAAATATCTCGCTCTTGTCGTTATGACCATATCTTTGATACTTACTGTTTTCGGCGTTGGGTATACCTGCGTCAAAGGGACGCAGCAGGTGCGGGGGATAAAGCTCGTCCCGGTCACGGCTGTCGAATCGCTCAGTTACAGCGGAACGGTGGAGTATTCCGACAGCTCAACGTGTAATTCCAAGGGCAGCGGTATCGTTCAGGCCGTACTTGCAAAAAACGGCGACAGAGTTGAAAAAGGCGACGTTATCCTGACGGTGCTGGAAACCGAAAAGGAGTTGTCGGGCGGTGATATCCTGTCGTCGATAACCTCGGGCTCGGTCGGCTCGCTTTCCTCACTGTCCGATCTCGGCGCATCGGTGACAGTCTATACGGCGGGCAGATCGGGTATCATGAGCGGTTTGCAGCTTGAGGCGGGAGGCGTTTATCTTAAAGGGCAGACGCTTTTTCGCGTATCTACCGAGGATTCGTACAGAGTGTGTCTGAACGTAGCCGAAAAGGATATCTCGAAGATAAAAAAAGGACAGCAGGTCAGCATCGACTGCCGTGCTCTGCCGGTTATGATGCACGGGACGGTCTTGTCGATCGGAGACAGCGCAAGTGTGAGCGCTACCCAATCGGGAAAGCTGACGGCGGTACGGGTGACAGTGTCGATAGATGAAGCTCCCGATGATCTCAAGACGGGATATACAGCCGATTGCAGGATCGTGACAAAAAAGCAGGAAAACACGCTGCTTGCGCCGTACTCATCGGTAGTTTCAGACGAGTCGGGCAGCTTTGTCTACCGTTCGGAAGGTCCGAAGCTCGTCAGGCAGAGCGTGGAAACCGGCAGCGAGTATACAAACGGGATCGAGCTGTTAAGCGGCGTATCGGACGGAGATGTGATAGTCTGCGATGCCGCGCTTGTTGCCGATATCAATAAAACGGTAATCGGCACGGTCGTTGTTTACAGATAGGAGAAGCGTATGCACCATATAAAATTCATTGTGAAGTGTCTTTGCGAGAATAAGCTGAGGACTTTTCTGACATCGTTTGGAATTTGTATTGCGGTGGCGAGCGTCCTTCTGATCGGTGCGGTCGGTGATTTCGGGTGCGGCGCTGTGCGTGAAGAGCTTGACAGTCTCGGCCTCAACGGTTTGATACTGTCGTGTGATTCTGGCTCGATAGATGAAAATGAGATAGGGAAGATAAGCGAGGTAGGCGGTATCGAGCAGTGCGCTCCCGTCACTATCGACACCTCGCGCGTCTTTTCAAATGACGACGATGTCAGCGCCGTTGTGTGGGGAATAGATGAAAACGCCGAGGAGGTCGTCTCGTTCGAGCTTCTCTGCGGCAGATTTATAAACAAGGGCGATATCAAAAGCAACGGACGAGTTTGTATGATTGACCAGACGCTGGCGCTTGAGCTTTTCGGCAGTGAGAATGCGGTAGGACGTACAGTCGAGCTTCTGCAAAGTTCTGCCGTACAGAGCTTTGAGGTCGTAGGCGTTGTCAAGACAGGCAAGGGGATTATGCAGTCGCTTATGGGAAGCTGTTTTCCCGCATTCCTCTATGCTCCGTATTCTTCCTTCCGCTCCGAACCCGATTTTAATCAGGTGTTTCTGAAAACAGACGGCGAGGTCCCGTCCGATGAGCTGAAAACTTCCCTCGTGCGCACCCTCGGAAAAGATGTTACCGTGACCGATCTTGCAAGCCGCCGCTCCGTGCTGCGCTCTATGATGGCTACCGTTACGCTCATACTTACGCTCATCGGCGCGATCTCTCTCTTTGTATCGGGCATCAGTATAATGAATATAATGCTGATATCGGTCAGCGAGCGCACAAAGGAGATCGGGATAAAAAAGGCGATCGGAGCATCGAACAGCGATATCCTGCTTGATTTTCTGCTCGAATCGGTTATAATATCATTGACGGGAACTCTTGCTGGAACGGCTGCTGCCTTGATAATTTCTTTTTCCGCATCCGCAATGCTCGGAATCTCGGTCACTGTAAGCTCCCTGTCGGTCTTCAGGGCGCTGCTGACGGCTGTATCGCTCGGTGCGCTGTTCGGAATATTTCCCGCATACAAAGCCGCTTCGTTCAGACCCGTAGAAGCGCTGAGACGGTAGCGCAGCAGAGAGTGCCCGCATTTCAAAAAAAGAGGGGATAATATGTACGCCGCAATGTCCTTTGTAAAGCCCTCTGTCGTCAGAGCGGTGGAGAATTTAGGGCTTGACTGTGTCGAAGTGCCGCCTTTTTGCGGTAATTCAGACAATGCAGAATCCGCCCACGCCGATATGCAGATATTGTCGATCGGCAGCGATATATTTCTGATCGGAAATAACGATCGTTTCAATAACACGATAAGATCACTGACCGACAGTCGGATATTCTATACCGATCGGACGATAACGCAGTTCCGATATCCCGAATGTGTACTTCTTAATGCCGCAGTGATCGGAAAGCGCGCCGCCGCAAATTTCAGGTACTGCGATCCCGCTCTGAAAACGTATTTTCTTGACAGGGGATATGAGCTTGTAAACGTCGCTCAGGGCTATACGAAATGCTCGACTGCCGTTGTGTCGGACAATGCGGCGGTCACAAGCGATAAGTCTGTTGCCTCTGCGCTCGAAGCTTCAAGTGTCGATGTGCTTTCCATAAGTGAGGGAAATATCGGACTGTGCGAGCGGTACGGCGGCTTTATAGGCGGCGCATCGTTTTTGCTGGGAGGTACTCTGTATTTTACGGGCGACATCTCAAAACACCCCGACGGTGACCGCATACGCTCGTTTTGTAAGTCTCACGGAGTGGAAGTGCGCTCCCTGACAAGCGAGCCGCTCTTTGATATAGGCGGAGTGGTCATATTCTGAGGAAAATAAAAAAGCTGTCTGCGGTAGTTGGCAGACAGCACGGCTGACAGTGTCGGTGTAAATAATATAGGTCTATAGGTCTGTTTGAGTAAAGAAGGTTTGAATAAAGAAGGTTTGAGTAAATGTCAGCGGCGACTCGCCGCAGCGTATTCAAGAAGTGCGCTGCGTTCGTTGGGCAGCTCTCCCGAAATGACCTTTTCAAGAATGTCCGAGAGTATGCTTCCGATCTCTTTCCCGGGTTCAATGCCCGAGGCAATGAGATCCCTTCCGTTTATCTCAAGCTGTTTGAGAGAGAAACATTCCTCGCCGTCAAGTATCTCCTCGGCGATCGCCTTTATGCGGTCGAGATAAGCAAGTCTTTCAAAGCACATAGGCGCCTGAGCGAGCGTGTCTGCCCGCTTCAGGTCGAGCAGCATATAGAAGATCTCCGGCGTATGCTTGTTGAGACATCGCTTGACTGCGCCCTTTCGCTCCTCTATCTGAACATCGTGTATCTTCACGAGCTTCGTGACGGTATCTTTCGTGTAGTTGTCGAATTTAAGGCGGTTGAGGATAATCCTTGTCATATCGGCGCCTGTTCCCGCGTGACCGTAAAAGTGTCCCTGTCCGTCTTTGAACGAATAGCAGCAGGGCTTTCCTATGTCGTGGAAAAGCGCTGCAAGCCGCATAACAGGCTCGGCAGGCGCATTCTCAACGGCAGCGGCGGTGTGTTCGAGAACATCGTAGATGTGGTGTATGTTGTTCTGCTCGAAGCCTTTCATCGGCAGCAGCTCGGGTATCACAACACCGAGTACATCTATGTATTCTATGATGACGGAGCGGGCGTTCTTTCCGCACAGCAGCTTTACAAGCTCGGACGCTATGCGCTCGCTCGAAATGTTGAGCAGCAGCTCCTTGTTTCGGAAGACAGCCTCCTTGGTATCCTTTTCTATCTCAAAGCCGAGCTTTGAGGAAAATCTTACTGCGCGCAGTATCCTCAGAGCGTCTTCCCGAAATCTCAGATCAGGCTCGCCGACACAGCGTATCAGCTTGTTTTTTATGTCCTCGATACCGCCGTGATGATCGACGATATCTCCGTTTTCGTCTATTGCGACTGCGTTCATCGTGAAGTCGCGCCGAGCCGTGTCCTCACGGAGACTTTTGGTAAATGTCACGCTGTCGGGACGGCGGTTGTCGCTGTACTGCGAGTCGATCCTGTATGTCGTGATCTCAAGCGGCATCTTGTTTATGAGTACCGTTACCGTTCCGTGCTTGATGCCCGTCTCGACAACACGGAAGTCTCTGAAAACACGCTCGGTCTGTTCCGGCAGAGCGCTTGTTGTGATGTCGTGATCCTTTGCGGGGATACCGAGAATGCTGTCCCTGACGCATCCGCCTATCATATACGCCTCATAGCCGCTCTCACGCAGCATTTTAAGCGCAGTCTTTACTTCTTCGGGTATGCGCATCATATACTATCCTTTCGTCATACCACACAAAACAACGGCATATTTATGATATAAAACCACGAGAAGGAGATCATAAATATGCCGATATTTCTGTCTGTGATTTGTCTTGCTTTTATAGTGTTTTCGCTCGCCGAGGCAGTCGCGGGAGCGCAGTCGCCCGTGGGAAAGAGCGTTTCAGAAATGGCTCTCGGAGCGGCTTTCCTGCTCGTTTTGCACGTCTTTGAATACCAGACGGGTTTTTCAATGCCGATCACAGCCGAAACTCTCGGGGCAAGCCTTATCCTGGGAGTGCCGGGAGTTTTGCTGCTTGCGGGGCTCAACAGGTTCTTTCTGTGACCTACCTGCTGCCCGGTTTGCGAAGTCCTTTGTTTTTGATGTCCTCAAGAGTCTGCTCCGCAAATTCGGAATTGCCCGTTATAGCCGCCACCATTACCTTGTAGATCATCTCGGGATTGGACTGGAAATTCTTCTTGACAAGGCGTGCCTGCTTCGAATCGGGAACATAGATACTGAAGCTGAGAAGATCGCTCTCGCCGCCTTTGATATGGCAGTCAACAAGGTAGCCTGTCTTCTGCTTGATTATCTCCGCAGTGTTTTCCTTTGTGCTTTGCTCCTGAGCGAGAAGATCGCAGATCGTCGAGAGCGTGCGCTCCCGGATCGTCCGCGGCAGCTCGTCGCTGAGGTTCGATGCTATGAATTTACCCGATTTGCTGACGGTGTAAAGGTCGTTTTCTTCATCGACAAGGACGATGTTCTCCTTGTTTTTCAGGTCAACGAATGCGTCAATGATCTCAAAATAGTTGGCTATGCCGTTTTTCTGCATTGAAGTTATGATGAGTTCTTTCTTTACAGGCTGCCTGAGACTGTCGAGAATATAGCATATAAGCAGCTTTACATTGCTTCTTGTGCGAAGTCCGCCCGGTTCGATACCCGTGTCGAGCGCATCGTATTCAATATCCATAAGATCACCGCCGTTTCGATAATTTTCTTATAATTATTATACCATTTCCCGACAAGGTTGTACATTAAATTTTTGTTAATCTTTCCCTTTTATCTTTTCCTTTCCGAGTAAGAGCAGACGTGCTTTGAATAAAAGCCGCAACACGATTTGCTTTCATATTAATATAGCGTGTTTTTCGTAAAAATACGGAAAATCGGGAGCCTGATATGTGCAACATCTACAACATTTCGACTGCTTTATTGGTATTTGGAATTATTGACTTATTTTTTGCAGTGTGGTACAATTAAATTCAGGGAGGTGTATGGTATGGGTATAAATCCATATATCTGGATAGGTGTGACCGTGGTTATGCTTATCCTTGAAGCAGTCTCGGCGCAGCTCGTATCCGTATGGTTCGTTGTGGGAGGCATCGCGGCTGCGGCGGTGAGCTTTTTCACCCCGTCGATCCCGATACAGTTTATCGTCTTCATCTCGGTCTCATTCGTTTTGCTTGCGGCAACTCGTCCGTTCGTTCACAAAATGAAAGCAAATATGAAGACCGTTCCGACAAATGCAGACCGTTACATAGGACAAACGGCTGTCGTTACGGAGGATATAGACGATATCTCGGGTAAGGGTCAGGTGAAGGTAGGCGGCAGCGTCTGGTCGGCAAAGTCGTCTGACGGAAGCCCTGTTCCCAAGGACAGCGAGGTAGTTGTCAAAGAGATCAAGGGCGTTCGGCTTATAGTCGAGAAAAAGCAGTAAGTACATAATACAAAAAAGTATGAGGGAGATGGTTTCAATGACAGGTCCGGTTTTTTTCGGAATAGTTATTTTTATCGTAATCGTAGTTATTATTTCAAACATCAAGATAGTTGCACAGGCTAACGCGGTAGTTATCGAGCGTCTCGGTACCTATTACGGAACGTGGTACACGGGACCTCACGTAAAGATACCCGTTATTGACAGAATCGCAAAAAAGGTTTCGCTTAAAGAGCAGGTAGCGGATTTCCCGCCCCAGCAGGTTATCACAAAGGATAACGTCGGTATGCAGATAGATACGGTGGTCTATTTCCAGATCACAGACGCAAAGCTTTACACCTACGGTGTAGAAAATCCGATCTCCGCAATTGAGAATCTTACGGCAACAACGCTCCGTAACATCGTCGGCGAGCTTGAGCTTGACCATACGCTCTCTTCTCGTGACGTAATCAACTCGAAGATCAGAGTTATCCTCGATGAGGCTACCGATGCATGGGGTATCAAGGTCAACCGCGTAGAGCTCAAGAATATCCTCCCGCCGAAGGAGATCCGTGACGCGATGGAAAAGCAGATGAAGGCTGAGCGTGAGCGCCGCGCAAGGATCCTCGACGCAGAGGGCGAAAAGGAAAGCCAGATCCTCGTGGCTCAGGGTCACAGAGATGCCGCGATCCTTCAGGCAGACGCCGTCAAGGAATCGAAGATCAGAGAAGCACAGGGTGAAGCAGAGGCTATCCTCACCGTTCAGCAGGCTTACGCAAATTCGCTCAGAATGCTGACGGAAGCAGATCCTTCCGCTAAGGTCATCGAGCTCAAGAGCCTCGAAGCTCTCCAGAAGGTAGCAGACGGCAAGGCTACAAAGATCATAGTTCCGTCAAATATACAGGATCTCGCAGGTCTGGTAACTTCCATCAAGGAAGTTGCAAACACAGAGACTCCGAGGTAACTATTCCGAATTAAAAGGCTGAAGAGTCCTCCGAAAAAACGGAGGGCTCTTTTTTATGAGTAAAAGCTGTGCTTTTTTTTGTCGAATGATTGACTATTCGGCAGATCTTTGATACAATAACGTGTGGAAAAATGTTTTGTTCGGGAAGTACCGATAATAAAGGATATGATCTTAAAATGAGAAGTTTTGAAAGAAAAGCTATGCTTCGCAGGGCCGTATGCGTTCTGCTGGCGGGCGTGACGTTTTCGCTTGGCGGATGTACACAGATAATACAAAAAACAAGCGCCACGGACTCTGAGGCGATCGAAGAGCTTGACGACGGCGAGGTGTATTATCATTTCGAGGAAAACCCCGAGATCGAGTCGCAGGAGCTCTCGGACGAGCCGTCTACCTGTCCTCTTTCTCAGTCCAAAATAGACGCTTTGTCGAAAAACGTTGACGAGGTGATCGCTCAGTATCCCGATTTTGCGGGAACGGTGCTGCTCGGCTCGGGCAACAGGATAATTTACGAGAAATCGTTCGGAAAAACAGGCGTTCGAAAAAATGACAATGAAAATGATACTATATATCAGATCGGATCTGTTACAAAGCAGTTCACGGGTACTGCGATAATGGATCTTATCAAAGAGGGGAAGATCAGCCCCTCCGATACGCTCGACAAGTATTTCCCCGAGTGTGAGCAGGATTATCTCAAAAGCATCAAGCTGAGCTATCTGCTCGAAATGTCGTCGGGCTTCGGTGATTATATGGATATCATCGAGTGCAACGAGGAAAAGCTCAAGGAGTACGTTGCGGCGGCAAAAAAATCCGATGAAGAAGCGAAAAAATTCATAGTAAATACGATCCTCGACTGGGGCGTAGATACCGAACCCGGCAAGGTCTATGCCTACTCAAATTCAGCATATTACCTGCTCGGCATCATCATCGAACAGCAGACGGGCATGGAGTACCGTGATTATCTTCAGAAGAACTTTTTCGATCCCGCAGGAATGAAGGATACGTACTTCGTGGGCGATGGCAAGGACGCCTGCACGGGCTACTCTCCCGCACAGCTGAAGTACGTCTCGGACAAGGAGTCGAAGGAGCGCACCGCAGAGGGAGATTATCCATACCTTTTTTCGGCAGGCTCTGTAGTTTCGACCGTTGAGGACGTCAATAAGTGGCTTCACCTCGTCAATTCCGACAGCATCTTTACGGACAATGACAGAAAGACCATTGAAAAGTCGCTGATGCTCTACAATTACGGTTGGAATACCTCCGACAACCTCTGGCACCACAGCGGCAGGACGTACGCATACTCTTCGCAGGTGTACGCCGACTACAAGACCGATACGACGATGGTAGTTCTTACTAATGTGTCCTTCTACAACGATCTTGGCGAGATATCAATGAAAATATATCTTCCTCTCGTCAACGCCGCGAAGGAAGCGAAATAACAGATGATCGGGCGGCGATAGTTTTTGCTTTGCAAGAGCTGTCGCCGCCGTTTTTTTAGTATCATTACGAAACACGCGCACGAGACTCTGCCGAAAAGCCTTTGCAGAACTGCTGTAATATCAATCGCGGCGAAAACTGTGACATATCTAAAACAAACATCGAAACTGCCCGCGGCCGCTCGGCCGCCGAATCAAAATATGGAATCTTCTGAAATAATCAATCGCGGCGAAAACTGTGACATATCCAAAACAA
>ONIC01000212.1 GCA_900317815.1 uncultured Eubacteriales bacterium
GGATTGCCCTTGGATAAGTTACCGCAGAGCTTTCTGTCTGCCCGACGCCTAATTTGCCCGATTGCCCGAAAGCCGCAGTATTAGCGGGCTTTTGCAGCTATTATTCTTTAACCTTTGACATCAACACCACCGTCTCCACATGCGCCGTGCGGGGGAACATATCTACGGGGGTGACTTCCTTTGTGACGTAGCCCTTTTCTGCGAAAACGGCGAGATCGCGGGCGAGCGTTTCGGGGTCGCAGGATACGTAGACCACTCTGTCGGGCGACATTTTCGCTGCTGCGTCGATCACGGCTCCGTCACAGCCCTTTCTCGGAGGGTCGATAACGAGAACATCGGGGCGTGTGCCGCGCCGTGCAAGCTCGGATGCTGCCTTTGAAGCATCAGCACAGATAAACTCCGCATTTTTGATATTGTTTGCACGAGCATTTTCCCTCGCATTCTCTATCGCCTCGGGGATTATCTCAACTCCGAGTACACGCTTTGCGCTCTTCGCCATAGAAAGACCTATCGTGCCTGCGCCGCAGTAGAGGTCGATCAGAAATTCCTCTCCCGTAAGGCGCGCGCACTTTGCCGCAAGGGCGTAGAGCTTCTCAGTCTGATCGTGGTTGATCTGGTAGAACGACAGCGGCGATATGTTGAAGCGCAGACCGCAGAGCGTGTCCGTGATGCACTCGCTGCCGTACAGCACACTCAATTCCCTGCCCAGTACGACGTTTGTTTTGTCACGGTTGATATTCAGCATGATGCTCTTAACGTTTGATGAGTATTCCGTCAGGCGGCGCACAAGTGTCTCGGCGTGCGGGAGAGATGTGCCGTTTATGACAAGACACACCATGATCTCGCCGCTTTGGAAGCCCTTGCGCAGGTATATGTGGCGCAGAAGTCCGCTGTGCGTTTCCTCGTCATATACGCCGATACCGTTTTCCGTGATAAATTCCCTTATGATCGAAACGATCTCGTTGAAGTCCTCAGGCTGTAGCCTGCACTGACCGCTGCCTACGATCCTGTGGCTGTGGCTTCCGTAAAAACCCGTGAGCAGGGCGCCGTTTTTGTCTCTGCCTACGGGTATCTGGGTTTTGTTGCGGTAGGCGTCGGGCGAATCGCAGCCTACTATATCGTGCATCTCAAAATCCCTGATGCCGCCGATCCTTGTTATCGCATCATAGACACGGCGCTGCTTGACAGAAAGCTCCTCTTCGTATGTGATATGACGAAAAACACAGCCGCCGCATTTTGAATAGCACTCGCAGTCGGGGCTGATGCGCTTGTCGGAGGGCTTTTCGATGCTCTCCGTTTTGCCGAAGGCATAATTCTTCTTCACTTTCAGTATCCTTGCGTTTATCTCATCTCCGACAGCCGTCATCGGAACGAACACCGCCATTCCGTCAACTCTGCCGATACCGCTGCCCTGCCCTGTTATATCGGTTATGACCAGCGGGATAATATCGTTCTTTTTAAGCATTTTAACTTCACTCCGTAAATTGTATACATTAAGGAGACACTGATTAAATCGAGTGCCAAAATTGCGCCGTCAGTTTTTTAGGCAAATTGTTCGAAAAATCCGCACGAATACTGTCCGCAAGGAAGAAAAAATCAGATGTGCGGAGATAACTTTCATCTAAAATTAAGTCGGGCGGAATTGTCAGCGGATACTATCCGCGTAATACTGACGTATTTCAAGGCTTTTGAGAGCAATTTGACAAAAAGATGCAAGCAAGTTTGGTGCTCAGTCCGTAGGATGTGATTTATTCAGTGGTTCCTTAATATAGTAACACAAATTTATGCCCGTTTCAACTAAAAACTCTGCCGCCGTCCCCGAATTGTCTGATAATATTTCTGTTGCTATTTTGAATGGATTGATATATAATATAGGGAGTAAAATTACGACACAGAGGTGTTTTGCATTGTATTCAGATAAAAAGTGCGACAGATCCTACGATCATATTCTCGACAATATCAAGAGGGTTCATTTTATAGGCATCGGCGGCTCGGGTATGTGTCCGCTTGCAGAGATCCTCATCTCGAAGGGCTATTCCGTCAGCGGCTCGGATTTGAATGACGGCGACACACTGCAGCGCATCATCGGCTACGGCGTTCCCGTATTCATGGGTCACAAGGCGGAGAACATTGAGGGCGCGGAGCTTGTTGTCTACACGGCGGCTGTCAAACCGGACAATCCCGAGCTTCAGGCTGCAAGAGAGAAGGGTATCCCCGCTATTGAGCGTTCCGTTATGCTCGGTATACTTGCCCGCCGCTTCGACAACACAGTCGCGGTTTCGGGCACTCACGGAAAGACCACGACAACGGCGATGCTCTCTCAGATCCTCATAGGCAGCGGCTTCGAGCCTACGGCTGTCATCGGCGGAAAGCTCCCTGCGATAGGCGGCAACAGCTATGTCGGCAGCTCCGATATAATGGTATGCGAAGCGTGCGAGTACGTCGATTCGTTTTTACAGATCACCCCCGCAGTCTCTCTGATACTCAACGTAGACGCAGATCACCTCGATTACTTCGAAAACCTCGGCAACATCAAGAAGTCGTTCAACAAATTCGTAGCTCAGACAAGCAAGGCCGTCATAGTAAACGGTGACGACAAAAATTCGCTCGACAGCGTCTCCCCCTCTCCCGTCCCCGTTATCACCTTCGGCTTCGGAGAGGAAAACGACTACAGAGCCGTTATGACGTCCGACGAAACTACCGTTTACGATGCGTTCGACTTCTACTTCAAGGGCGAGAAGCTCTGCAGCATCGAGCTTTCTGTCCCCGGCAAGCATAACGTGTACAATGCGCTTGCGGCAGCGGCTGCGGCTCACTTTCTCACGGTTCCCGCCGACAAGATCGCTGAAAATCTCCACGAGTTCAAGGGCGTTCACCGCCGCTTCGAGATCCTCGGAAAGCACTGCGGTGTGACGATCGCGGACGATTTCGCTCATCACCCGACAGAGATCAAGGCGACGCTCACGGCGGCTATGAACATGGGATTCCGAAAGGTCTGGAACGTATTCCAGCCGCATACCTTCTCGAGAACGGCTATGCTGCTCGATGATTTCGCAGACGCTCTCTCAATCGTAGACGAGGCGGTCATTCTGGAGATACTTCCCGTTCGTGAGGTCAATACATACAATATCTACAACACGGATCTCGGCAAAAAGGTCGCAGGCTCGAAGTGCATCGACACATTCGAGGACGCTGCAAAGTATGTAGTCGATAACGCCGAAGACGGAGATCTGATACTCACCATGGGCGGCGGCAATGTTTATATGTGCGCCAATATGATAAACGATATGCTCAAGGAAAAAGAAGCAGGTTTGTAAGATAGCGAAAATAACGGAGATCCTTCGGGGTCTCCTTTTTTTACTGTATTATATTGAAATATACCTATAATGTCTATGGATAAAAGTCACAATCTGAGGTCTTGATATTTGGAGATATAATTAATTGAAATCGTGGTTTGTAAATGATAAAATTAAGGAGGCACTCGATTAAATCAGTGGCTCCTTAAGAAGACACTCGATTTAATCAGCGGCGCCTTAAGCGGGTATGCTTTACCCTATCATTTCAATAAAGGGGATCGTATTATGACAAAAAAGAAATTTGCCGCAGGTATCGCAGCAGTCGTACTTTCGGCAGCGGTCGGTGCGAGTGCTCTCGTATTTGCGCCGATCAGAGCAAAAGCAGAAACGGGTGTACAAAACGAGAGCAGGATCTCGTTTTCAGTTCAGAAAGCGCTCTACGCTCACTCGGCTTCAAACGGTGAAGACAAGGACGCATGGACTGCGTGGCAGTGCGAGCATGACGACGACTTGAACGAGGTCAACACAAACAAGAAGTATTTCTTCCTGCCCTCGGGCTCGGACGACAGCGAGCTTGAGATCTACAACGCAGGAAGCTCTCCCGTTACACTCAACGGAGTAGATATCCCGTCAGGTCAGTCGAAGAACGTAAAGTTCGAGCTTGACCGTGAGTATGACGTAAACTTTGACGGCACAAGCTCTACCGTCACATTCCTGCACTCGACAGCCGAGGCTGCGATCTTCGTAAACAACACCAACGCCGACGGTCACGGCACAGGGCTTGCGGAGTATCTGAGCCGTGACAAGAGCCTTTCGGCGACGGCGACGGGTGCGATAATTGACGAAAACGGCAAGGTAGACAACACTGCGGTCAAGAAGATCAAGGGCAGAGGCAACACGACCTGGCAGAAGTCGAAAAAGCCGTTCAATATCACATACGATTCAAAAGTCTCGATCGCAGGCATGAACAGCAGCAAGAAATATTCTCTGCTTGCAAATTATCAGGACGACGCGCTTATCCGCAACCGCTTCCTGTACGATCTTTCCGATGCGGTCGGTATCCCCTACGCCTCCGACTCACGCTTCGTCGATCTCTACATGGACGGTTACTACTGGGGCTCGTACCAGCTGACGGAGAAGATAGAGGTCGGCTCGTCAAATGTCGTAAACGATATCTCCGAGACAGATTACCTCAACGAGGACGGCACGATAAAGACTGATTTTGCATTCGTCTGCGAGGTCGATCCGAGCTCGGGCAGCGACGATTACAAGGTAAACTGCAACGGCACCAATATCACGATAAAATCCCCCGAGCTCGCCCCCGGAGACCCCGGCTACGAGGAGGTCAAGAGCTACGTCAAGTCGAAGTATACAGGCTTTGCCTATGCGTGCGCCAATCCTTCAAACAGAGTGCTCTCCGATTACGCCGACATCGACTCGCTGACAAAGGTCTACCTCATCAACGAATTCGGAAAGAACTGGGACGCAGGCGTTGCAAGTCTCTACTTTACATATAAAAAGGACAGCGACGGCGTTTACAAATTCTTCGGCTCGCCCGTCTGGGACTACGACAACTCGCTCGGCAACTGTGTCGGCATTGACGGCGACCTGAGAAACTTCGGCGTCAAGGATTACACATCGTACACGGGCTGGTGGTGCAGATTCAAGGGCAGAAGGAGCAACTCGAAGACCTCCTCCAACATCATGAGCAACATCGCCGTGAACGAATACATCTTAAACGAAGCTCCCCGTATCTGGTTCGAAGATTTCGTTCCTGCGCTGCGCCACTTCTCGGGCGAGAAGACCGACCCGAAGTTTGAAGGCGAGCTTTACACAAAGGACAAGTACTTCAAGTATCTCAGCGGCACGGCGGAGATGAATTACAGAAGCGGCTGGCTGCTCAACACGGGAAGCTGGATCGCAGATCACTCGAAGCTCGACAGCGCCGTTTTCAACTACGATACGGGCAAGTATGAGGTCTACGACACACGCCGCATCTATCCTCAGACATTCGAGGGTATGTACGGCTACTGCACCGACTGGGCAATGAACAGAGCAACGTGGCTTTCGGGGCAGATGTATGAGGAATACAAGAAACCCGCGGGCATTCTCGGTGACGTAAACGGCGACACCGCTGTCGATGCCGCAGACGCTCTGACTATCCTCAGATCGTCGCTCGGACTTGAAGAGATACCCGACGATCTTAAACCTTTCGCCGACATAGACGGCGACGGCTCGACCGATTCCTCCGACGCGCTCTCTGTCCTCCGTTACACGGTCGGCATTGACGACGGAAAGGGCATCGGAGCCTGACAAACAATAAAAGATACCCCGACAGGCTTCATTTACGGCTTGACGGGGTATTTTTTCTGCAAATAAGAGTCCCCTCCGACAGGCGCATCACCTGACGGAGGGATTTGTTTTGCGTCGATCAGTTTTCGGAAAGGTAATCTCTCGTTGTCTGATAGTAGCTGTACATAGCTTTCATCAGCTTTACGAAGGATGCCTGCTGCGGGTCGTCCTTGCTGCGGTTCACCATGGAATAGATGTAACAGCAGGGTGAGTAGCCGATATTGAAGACTGCGCCGTCCTTTTCGGCTCTGAGCGTAAACTTTGAGGAGAGAAGCTGCGGGGAGATGCCGCCGATCTCAACGTAGATGAGATTCTCGCCCGGCATCGACTCCTTGACCGACACCTCGCAGGTGTAGCCGCTGTTGTTGTCTGTCAAAGAGAAATCATAGCTTGAAAGCTCGTTCGGATCATCGATCCTGAAATAGTGGCGGACTGCCGTTGCGCCCTTGAGAAGAAGCGTAGAGCCTTCGTATGTAAGCCCCTCGGGGAGAGTTCCGCTCTTCGCTGCGGTGTAATCGCCCGCTGTCGGCTCGGTGATCTCTATGTTATCGATCACGGCAGCAGCGCTTTCATCGGGGAGCGTTGATTTATCATCGTCAAAATATGCATTTGCAAATCCGCCGTAGATAAGAGCGCTTTCCACGACCTTTTGTACATCGGGATCAACGCCGACTGCCGCCTTCAGATAAGCGTTGACGCTCTTGTTGTTCTCGCCGCCTTCGATGGAAACGGAGCCGAATCTCGTTTCTGCTACAGCGGTAACGACAGCGTCCATTTTGCTTGTGGGAACGCTGACGGAGAACTCATACAGTCCGTCCTCGCCTGTCACGGGCGCAGCGCCGCTCATACTGAAGCTCTGCACCTCAACGCCGTCAAAGCTGAATGTGATAACGGCTGTGTCGTCATTGATGATCTCGTCGCTGAGCTTCATCTGTAAATTGAACTTGATAATATCCGAAAGAGTAGCCGTCTGGGAAACGGGTCTGCACTCGATCCACTTTGCATATACGATCGAATCGGCTGTGACGGGCGCACCGAAGTCGAACTCGTTGACGCACTCCTCTTCCCCATACCAGCCGCCGAAAAGCTCGAACTGACGAGCCTCGGGAGCTGTCGGTTCATTGACCGTATCGCCCTTTTCCAGCTCCTCGCTTGAATAGACTTCGCCGTTTGACATAAACGTGACCTGCGCTGTCTGCTTGTTCCACTTTGCCGTAAGCGTTAAGTCTGTGAGCACGGGAGTTTCGAAATTGTAGGCGTTGTCATTGTCGTCATCGGAGTACCAGCCGACAAAGTCGAAATATCCCTCGCTTTGCGGATCTGCGGGCTTTGCGACCGTCTCGCCCTTATTGACCGTTACCGTATCGTATATTTCGGAGTTGCTTATGAACGTCACATTCGCCGTCTGATGCGTCCACTTTGCGTAAAGATCAAGCTCGTCCGTCACAGCATCGTCGAAGTTATACTCATTTTCGCACTCTTCGTCCGTATACCAGCCGCCGAAATCTTCATATTCATCGCCCTGCGGATCTGCGGGTCTTGCGACAGTCTGACCCTTGTTGACCGTTGTCGTATCGTAAACCTCGCCGCTGCTGATGAACGTCACATTCGCCGTCTGAGGCGTCCACTTTGCGTAAAGCGTGATATTTTTTGTTACGGCAGTACCGAAATCGTAAAGCGTGGTGAAGCTGTCGTCCGTGTACCAGCCGCCGAAGTCGCTGTACGTCTTTGTCGGGTCTGTCGGCTTTGCGACAGTCTGACCCTTGTTGACTGTGTCTGTCCTGTACACCTCGCCGTCCGAGATGAACGTGACCGTTCTCTCCGGCTTGAGCGCATCGACTGCGTCCTCAAGAGAGATGCTGTGCTCCTGCGCGGAGTCGTTGGGAGTCGCAGCTGTGTAGTAGTAAAGCCTGTCGCCGCTTGCCTTTATACCGTATATAGGACCTCCGCTTTTCTCCGAAGAAGTCATCGTATAGACAGCCGCCGAGCTGCCGTTGTAACAGCCGTAGATCTCGTAAGGCGTCGTGTAGAAAAGAACTCCGTCATATGCGGTCGCCGCAGAGAAGCAGCCCGGATAATAGCTTGTCGAACTGCCCGCAGCGTACCATGTCGCCCCGCTGTGAGTTTTGAGCGTTGATGCGGTTCCGTTTTTATTGAGAACGACATTGATCGTTCCCTGCTGAGGGCTTTCAATGGTCACCCAGCCGCCGTCATACGGTGGGATAGCGGCTTCAACGCCCGTCCATATACCCGAATAGTCGGATGCACTGATGCCGAGCGTATCGACACACTGACCTGTGTAGAGATGCCATGCGCTTTCGTCTTCCGTTTTCCATTGAGAATTAGTGGTTCTCGCCTGAAGGATACCCGAGGTCGAGCGCAGGAAGTAATCGTGATCGACATATCCCGGGAAACCGTCCTTGGGGTCGTCGTGAGTTACATCGACATAATACCAGCTTCCGCCGATCTTCACGAGGTTCCATGCGTGTTTGTTCTGATCCGGATCCGAAACGCCCTTCAAAGCTTCAATGCCGAGACGGTGAAGGAGGTAGCTGTACAGAGAGGAATACGCATCGCAGACGCCGACGTGAGCCGACTGAAGAAATCCGTAGACTTTATATACGCTGTAATCGTGATCATAGTCGAAATTCACGGCGATGTAGTCGTGGATATAGAGCGCCTTCTCTGCGTCTGTCCAGTTCGGATCGACACCCGAAAGCATCTCGTCATACTGCGCCGAATAATCGGCAAACGCAGCGTCCCTGTCGGAAACCTCGACATATTCGGGCACAAGCGCATACGCACTCGCCGAATAATCGTATGTACCGCTCGTTTTTCCCGTCCAGAGAAGACCTACCTCGCAGTTCTGAGCGACCTCTGCAAGAATATTGGTACCCGCATAAAATATCGTCTCGTCGTCAAAGCCCGTAACGCTGAGAGAGTTTCCCGTAAGTCCCGTACCGCCCAGAGGGATATTCACATTGTCTCGCAGACCGATGTAACAGCGCTTTGCAACCTCCCTTGCCTGCGCCGCAGTAAAGACCTGCGTGCCGTTATAGTAACCGCCCGTAATGTACGAAAAATCGGGAACGCTTTGGTCGGCACGAGCCTTTGCGGGGGGTAAAACAGCAAAGCTCGCCGAGATAAGACAAACAGAGAGGATCACAGCCACAGAACGCCTGATCTTGCCGAACATAAAAACCGCCTCACTATCAATATATTTCCTGCGCCGAAAAAAGGCGCAATCAGCCTGTAATTACGCACAAACCTTATCATATTTTAACATTTTTTCGAAAAAAAGTCAATACAAACTGTAACAAGCGCGGGCGAGCGGCGGGCGAGCGCCCGCAGGCATATACGCGGCGGGCGAGCGCCCGCAGGCAATTCCGCTGTCAGGCGTAGCGGCGGGCGAGCGCCCGCAGGCATATACGCGAACTTAGTTTATCGTATGCATTACCTATAGTGCCGCGAACTTACCGCTTTGATATCCTCCGACATTCACGCGATGACTGTTCATTTCAAGCCTGACTTTTCCCCGCGCGGGCTGCCCGCTAAAATTACACACTTATATAAAAATCATAAAAGCCAAAGCGTTGCATTCCTTTGTAAAATATTGTAATATAATAGTAAAGGAAACACTGAATAAATCATGGCGTTCGGGCTGCTCGTTATTCTGCACAAAATTTTCGAAAAAGATTTTACGAAAAAAATCCGAAAAAAGGTGAGAGTTTTCACCGCCTGTTACGTCTAATAAGTGAAAATGCACTGCAGGCATTTTCTCACGGAGGTTCATTTCTATGGATAGAGGCGCTGCCGCCTATCGCCGCTTTCTCGAGGGCGACGATAAGGGCATCGAAGAGCTTATCGCGGAGTACAAGGACGGTCTGATACTGTACCTCGCAGGCTTTTGCGGCGGACTTGACACGGCTGAGGAGCTGATGGAGGACGTTTTCGTCAAGCTCGTCGTTGACAGACCTGCCTACAAAGGAAAAAGCTCGTTTAAAACGTGGCTTTTCGCGATCGCCGGCAATATCGCGAGAGACTACATCAGAAAAAATCGCCGAGCGCGGTTTTCGTCGCTCGAGGAACTCGGGGAGCTGTCTTCTCCCGAGAGCGATCTTCTGAGGGATCACTTCAGAAGCGAGGAAAAGCTCCTTGTACGAAAATGTCTTGATAAGCTGAATCCGCAGTACAAGCAGGTACTCTACCTTGTATTCTTCGAGGAATTCAGCAACGCCGAGGCAGCAAAGATCATGAAAAAGAGCGTAAGGCAGATAGAAAATCTGCTCTATCGGGCGAAGAAGTCGCTCGAGACTCAACTGCGGGAGGAAGGCTTTGATTATGAAAAATAACAGAGAGATAGCTGCCTCCGTTTTCGAAAAAAGCAGGATCGTCCTGCAAAGGAGAGCGGCAAGGCGAAAAAAAATCACGGCTGCAGCCTCTGTGCTCGGAGTTACAGCCGTAATAACGACATCGGTGCTTCTCGGCAAAAGCACTTACACACAGGATATCCCGATCAACGATCCGCCGTCTGAAACAGACAGCGCGGTGTCCGAGGGCATTCTCAGCGAGCCGGTGACTGCAAGCTCCGGCGCAAGCCCGAAGGACAATTCCCACAGCACCGCCGAGGGTACTCGCAGCTATGCAGGCGCAGGCGATGACAAGGCAGGCAGCGCACACGATACGTCACGAAAAAACACATCTTCGGCCGCGGGCTTCTCCTCCGTAAGCTCCGACCGAAGCCGACCTTCATCGAAAAGCTCTTCCGTATCCGATGAAAATGAAAACTCTGAAGCGGAAGTGTCAAAGACAACAAGCTCCAAAGCAACAAGCTCCAAAGCGACAAGCTCCAAAGCAACAAGCTCAAAAACGACAAGCTCCAAAGCGACAAGCTCCAAAGCGACAAGCTCCAAAGCGACAAGCTCGAAAACAACAAGCTCGAAAACAACAAGTTCCAAAGTGACAAGCTCGAAAACAACGAGTTCAAAAACATCAAGCACGGTGAACTCTTACAACGGCAGCGGCTCGTCGAGCAACATCTCATCAAAGCCCGACACCGAATCCGACGTACAGTGGTATCCCGGAGATGAAGGGGAGCAGCCCGACAGTCCTGCGGTAGAGAAAGAAGAGGGATTCGTCGACACGGATATTGAACAAGCGATTCCAAACACCGAAAGTGACTCCATATTCTACGAAGCTTTCAACGAGAACTACGGCAGCGTGCGCGAGCTGACATACAGCGCCGATCTCACGGTAACAGCCGAGGTCGAATCCGTCTCGTTTGTCAAAGCAGGCGAATGTGACTTCGAGATCGACCCCGACATTTATATTTATGACGAGGAGCACACCACCGATATCTTCACCGAGGTCACAATACGCATAAGCGATGTACTGAAGGGCAGCGCACCCTCGGACACACTGACCTTTTATATGTACGGCGGTATCTGGGATGACTGCTGTCTGTCCGAGCAGCTGTCGCTTGCCGAGGAAGGAAAGGCTGTTCCGTTTATTGCAGGAAGGGAGAACCCGATTCCCGGCGAGGAATACATCTTCGTGCTCGACCGCGACACCTCCGACAGCTGGACGATACACAACAATTACCAGAGCATTCTCAGCACTGTTCACGGTTATAATGCTTACCAGTATAAAAAATATTCTGGAATCACAGCAGCCGACGTTCTCAACTTCTACAACAGATGAAAAAGGAGGTCTTATTTATGAAAAACGGTAACATCAAAAAGTTCACAGCCATTATACTCGCCTGCGCTGTTCTCTGCGTGTGCACGTCATCGGCGGCGGCGATCGGCGCGGGTGAAAACGAAACTCCGATTCTGCCGATCGACGGCGAGGTCCTGCCCGTGCTTGACGAAAACGCCCGGGCAAAGCTCCCCGAAGATCTTATCAGCGCAATGGAAAATGCGGACGATGACGAACTGATAGGCTTTAACGGCACTTTCGGGAAGACGTCCTCGCTTGTTATGCACATTGATGTGCCGAATGGGAGGCCCGATGTCGCATACTGGTTTGAATACGATTATGTAGGCGACATTCTCGAGAGACACAAAGTTAAGTTTGAGCGCATTGACCGCACGGGAGAGACGGGCTATTTCAGAGACAGCGACGACGTGCCGTTTCAAAGCAACGCTGATACTCCCGTACCGAAAATGCCCGACGGCTCTGACTTTCTGCGTCCGTTTATCTACGGTGAAGTGTGGGATCTTTACGGTTATGAAGAGTACATTAACAGAGGCTTCGTCAATCTCTCGCTCACGAAGTCGGAAATACTTGCGCTGTGTGAGGATAAAGCCGTTATCTGCTTCGAGTACGGCGAAGAAGCCGATCTTTACAATTATGAAACGCAGTTTGTCAGCTACACCTCCGATGACGCTCTCACGATCCTGCGCGCGTCTATCGAGACATACAGACTGAAGGCGAGATTCTACGATCTTGATGTGGACTGGAAATGCACGTCAAACGACGCTCTGGAGGCGCTTCGTGCTTCGGTCTATGACCACACCGTTATGTTCAGCCTGCGCCAAAGCGAGGACTGGACGCCCGCCCCGCCGACCGAGACGTATGCGGTGCACTTTGACAGCAAGCGCGCCGGAAGCGCAAAAGCGATCGTAAACGACTCCGACCTTGTGATCTCGGGACACGTCAGCGGAATCGACTTCGAACTGATGGGAAGCGGTATGGAGAGTCTTAAAGGAGACCTAAGGAACCACTGATTTAATCTACCCCTAACAAGAATAATATGGTATAATAGATACATCAAAACAACAGGGGGCAAAACAGATGAA
>ONIC01000210.1 GCA_900317815.1 uncultured Eubacteriales bacterium
AAGGGAGTTGAGTGCAATATGACGAAAAGATGCAAGCAAGATGAGTGCTCAGTTCGTAGAACGTGATTTATTCAGTGGCTCCTTAATTATACCACAAAGCGCCCAAAAGATAAACAGCTTTTTTGAAAGTAATATTTTAATTTTTTTCGCATAAGATTATATCAGCGTAAAAAGATACAGCGTAAAAAGAACGGAGTGCAGTTATGAGAGCAAGTGAAAAGGTGTGCCGCGCGACAGTGCTCGGCTTTGCGTTGATAATGTCGGTTTTCGGTACGGTGTGTACGGCGTGGAAGATAGGCAGCTTCACAGACGGCGGGGAGGCGGTAGCGGCGGCGAAGCTGTCAATGAATGAGAAAAGCGGAGAGACCGACTTTGACAAAAAGAAGCCCGACAGCGACAAGCCCGACAGCGACAAGCCCGATACCGACACCATGCCCGACAGCGACACTGCTTCCGATACGGCTGACGATACAGACCATACGGGCGAGCAGACGTATCTTGTGACTGAGAGCCTGTACAGAGAGTCGAATATGAGCCTTGATAATTTTTATGTCAAGAACGCAACCGATCTTTCGATAGACCTTCGCAGCAGTCTGAGCGCGCCGCTGCCCTTTGAGTATGAGCAGAGCGATGAGCCGCAGGTGCTGATCGTACATACTCACGCCACGGAGTCGTATATGGACAGCGATCTCGGATATTACTACGAGAGCTTTTATCCCCGCAGCACGGACGACAGCCGAAATGTCGTCAGAGTCGGTGACGCTGTCTGTCAGAGCCTTGAAAATGCGGGCATAAAAACGGCGCACTGCAAAGAACACCACGATGACCCGTCATATCTCGGAGCTTATGACAACTGCGCAGGATCTATAACGGAGTATCTTGAGACGTACCCCTCGATCAAGATAGTTCTCGATATCCACAGAGACAGCATAACGACAGACGAAAACGAGAAGATAAAGCCGACGTTCACCTATAACGGAAAAAAGGCGGCGCAGATCATGATAATGTGCGGCAACGACAATTACGGATATTACGATTTCCCCGACTGGGAAGAAAATCTCAGCCTTGCCGTAAAGCTGCAAAGCACCGCAGAAACGCTCTACCCGGGAATGACACGCCCGCTGTACTTCGGAAATTTTATGTACAATATGAATCTTGCGCCGGGTTCGCTTCTGATAGAGGTCGGCACGGACGCAAACACACTCGATGAAGCGGTACGAAGCGGCGAGATGCTCGGAAATGTCATAGCGCAGACGATGAAGGGCGGGCAATAAAAAAAGCGGCAGCCCCGAAAAGCTGCCGCTGCATTTTTATGTATCAGTATTCTTCGCTGTAGTCGTAGCTGTAGTCGTCTTCCTCGTAGACGTTCTGATCCTCCTGCTGAGTATCATCGTAGTAGTCGCCTGCCTGATCCAGGCCGCCGATGTCGGAGCTTTCCTCTATACCAATCTGATTGTTGATCCCGACATCGTAGATATATTGGACGGAGCTTGTCTGTTCTGTATCCGTTTCGGTATCGGAGGAGCTTGTGTCCGAGTCGGTGTCTGTATCGGGCTGATCGGGCGCGTTGTCTTTGAGGTTTCCGTGAGTTGCCTGTGTGCGGAGCGTTTCGAGAGTATAGACACGGTTGTCGGTCACTGTGAACGTGTTCATAAGATAGAGCACGTCTGTAATGCCGAAATCCCCGATGAACTCTGCGATGTTTGCGCTGAGATAGTTGTATGATACAACATAGATCTCGGAGAAGGAGCCTGTCAGGAACGGAGGGAGAGCCGTGCCGAAATCGTCCTTGACAAGCAGCAGCTTTCGCCCGTTTCCGACCTTTGTGTCAAGGCGCAGACAGTAGAAGCCGCCCTTGTAATAATCGGCGTAGGGATCTGACGAGGAGTCGGAGTATGTCTCGTAGGTATCACCCTCGTAATATTCGTCCTCGCTGTCTGAGTCCTGCGTGCCCGTATCTCCGAAGTAGAACTTGTCCGTAAGCAGATATGTAAAATCGTCGTCGTAGTAATTCGTTGTGAATTTTGCCTTCGGTTCGTAGTAGATCAGCGAATCGGGAACGTCGCGAAGCTCCGTGTCCGCCTGCGGTCCGCAGAGCAGCAGAAGATCTCCCGTGACGGGCTTTTCAGCCGTCTTTGTGTATTCGGAAATATCGGGATAAGGAACGCCTGCCGCCTTTGCAAAGACCTTGCCTGCGTAGTAAGCGCCGAGCGGCGTCCAGCGGCTGTCGGTGCGGTAGTAGATGTTCTCTGCGTTGTGATTTTTGAGCGTCGGCAGTACGTCTACCTGCTCAACTCCGACGAGCATATCCTTTACGTCCGAGATTATCTTTTCCTGACTGTCTATCAGGTAGCGCTCGTTCGACGGGCAGTAAAGCTCGCAGGCTGTCGGCACGATCATCGAGTAGAACTTTACCTTCGGCCCGATGTCCGACTTGAGCTGATTAAGCTCGTTTGCGTAAAACTCAAGGCAGCCTTCACGCAGCGTCATGGTGTACGGTTCCATTCCCCGCTTTGTGCCGTCCTGATCGGCTACAAGTATTTCGCCCGATTCGTAGCACGGCGCTTCTTCCTTGTCATAGTCCTTGTGTTCTCCGATGTCGGGTTCTTCGGCGGGCTGTGTGACCGGCGCGTCTGCGGTCGCAGCGGGTGCGCTTGACGTGATATCGCTGTCTGCCTTTTTCTCGCAGCCCGTTATCAGAAGCGAAGCGCACAGCAGCGCCGCTGTTATTATCATTTTATATTTCCGGAATTTCATATACACGATTCTCCTTTTTTCTCCGAGCCTTTTTCAAGCACGCACGCAGCGAGCACAAAATCGCCGCAGTCACGCAAACAGAAAATTCCTTCCGAGTCCGACAGTCTGCCCGAGAGCGGTCTGTCCGGATCAAAGGCGCGGATATCGAATGTTATCTTATCCATAGGGAACGACATTCCGAGACCGATCGCTTTGACGTAGCTTTCCTTGAGCGCCCAGAGACGTATGAAGGCGCGCGCCCGCTCGCTGTCGTTTTTAAATCCGGAGAGGTATTCAAGCTCCGCTCCTCTGCACAGCTTTTCGATCACGTTTTCCCTGACGCTTCTCACGACCTGAACGTCAACACCGACGGGATACCCGCACACCGCAGCGGCAGCGTAGTTGCCGCTGTGGCTGATGTTGAAGTGCAGAGACGGTCTGTCGGGGAAATACGGCTTGCCGTGGCTGCCGTGCTCTATCGCAAGCGTTCTTATATCGGTCCCGTAAGCGTCTTTGCACGCAAAGGCGAGCACCTTCATTCCGCACTCGCTCTCTGCTCGTTTCTTTTCGCCGCGCGGGATATTATCCAAGTCGAATTTGTCTACATAGATCCTGCATTTATTCATACACATTCATCACTCGTCGGAGTCTGTTCCGGGCTTTACATAAACCGTTCTGTTGTCCTTGAAAATGACCGTCCCGGGGCGTGCGCCCTGCGGCTTGCTCACGTTTTTTACGAGCGTGTAATCAACGGGCACCTGCGAGCTTTCGCGCGCCTTGCTGTGGTACGCCGCAATCCTTGCCGCTTTGATTATCGTTTCGTCCGAGGGCTTTTCGCCGTTCGTGACAAGTATCGTGTGCGAGCCGGGGATATCCTTGACATGGAGCCAGATGTCGTTCTTTGAAGCTTTTTTGAGAGTCAGCTCGTCGTTCTGGCGGTTGTTCCTGCCGACAAGCACCCTGTAGCCGTCGGCGGAAAACTCAAACGGCGGCAGCGGCTTCGGCTCCTTGCCCTTTCCCTTGCCGGACGACTTGATATATCCCGTCTGCGCAAGCTCCGAGCGTATCTCCGCAAGCTCCCGCTCCGATTCCGCCCTGCTGAGAGCGTCGAATACATTGTCGAGGTATTCGAGGTCGAGACGAGCCTGCTCTATCTGTTCCTTTAAAACGTGTTCGGCGGTCTTTGCCTTGCGGTATTCCTTGTAGTAGCGCTGGGCGTTCTGCGAGGGGGATTTTGACGGGTCGAGAGCCACCCTGAGTAAAGCGCCCGTCTCATCGTAGAAGTTTTCGAGGTCGGCAAAAGGAGCGCCCTTTTCTATCCTGAATAAATTTGCCTGGATAAGGTCGCCGCAGATTCGAAGGTGCTCTCTGTCGGCGCACTTTTCAAGCTCCGCTTTCTGAGTGTTTATCTTTCGGGCAGTACGCTCGGAGGCGTTTGTGAGCAGTCTTAAAAGATCCTGCGATTTTGCCCTCATTCTCTCGGCACGGTCACGCTCGGAGTAGAAGCTTTCAAGAAGCTGTGAAAAGCTCTCTGCCTGTTTTACCGTGTAAAGTGTGCCGTACTGCGAGATATCGGTGAAGGACATATCCTTCGGCTTGCCGTTTTCATCGTAGATACAATACGGCGCTCCGACAAGCTCCCGCACATTTTTCACGAGTTTTTCGATATAATATTCAAGCGACGTCCTGCTGCGCGGCGTCAGCATATCCGAATATACGGCGGTGCCGCTCGTGATCCTGTATTCGATCTCACGGCTTATTATCGGGGAAATGCCGAGCACACTGTTGAGTACGGCACGCCCGAGCTTGTCGTTTTCGCTGATTATGCGTTCGACTATCTCACGGCTGTCGTGATCGAGTACGGAGAGCTTGTTCTGTGCGGGCGGCAGCTCGTAGCGCATACCCGGCAGCACGATCCTGCCCGATGTCATTGAAGCGTCGACACGCTTCAGAGCGTCTATGACGTTTTCCTCGCCGTCAAGGAAGATCACGTTTGAATATCTGCCCATAAGCTCGCAGGCGAGCGTGTATTTTACGTGGTCGCCAAGCTCGTTTACTCCGTCAAATTCTATCAGCACTATCCTTTCAAGACCCGGCTGGCGCACGCCGATAACTTTAGAGCCGCAGAGCTTTTTTCTCAGCAGCATACAGAGCATCGGGGGCGAAGCGGGGTTTTCGGGAGCCTTCTGTGTGAAATTGACACGGGGGGAATTTGCGCGGGCGCTGACGAGCAGCTTTCTTCCGCCGTCGTTTGTCCTGAGCGCGATAACAAGCTCGTCCTTGTTCGGCTGATGGATCTGCGACACGCGCGCCCCCGTGAGAGCCTGATTGAGTTCGTTTGCAAGAAAGCGTGTGAACACGCCGTCAAGTGCCATCTCATATACCTCCTGACAATATCATGTAAAATTTGTCATACAAAAACATTATACAACAATACAGCTGAAATTTCCACTGCTTTTTAAAGATTTACAAGAAAAAACGGCGGGCGGTGCTTCGTGTCTTTTCGATGTGTGCGGTGCGATGATCTGCCTCTTTAGAATTACATAGTATTATTTTGTTATAAAATATCATAATTATCAAAGAATACGGGAAAATTTTTAAACAAAATATTCAAAAATATATTGCACTTTTTCCCGCGTTTGTTTATAATATAATCAGTATATGATCGGTCGGGGCGGGCTTTTCAAGTTCCGCCGATCATAATAAAACGCTGTCTCGGGGAGGCGCTGAAATATGTATAATGCAATGAGAACAAAAAATCACGTTCAGGGAGTGGAGTCAAGCTCTTATGAGATATTCGGCGCCCATATAGAAAACGGCGGCGTTTACTTCTCGGTCTATGCGCCCGCTGCGTCTTTTGTAAGTCTTTGTGCCGATTTCGGGACATGGGAGGATATTCCTATGGCAAGGGACGAGTTCGGTGTCTGGAGCATTTTTGTAGAGGGCGCGGAAGAGGGGCTTCGCTACCGTTACAAGATCACCGCTCGTGACGGCACGACTGTCGAAAAGACCGATCCGTTCGGATATTACTGCGAGGTGCGCCCGTCCACGGCTTCGATCGTTTACGATCTCGACAACTACGGCTGGCGTGACGGCGAGTGGATGAAAAATCGTGATAAAAATTACAGAAAGCCGCTCAATATATACGAAGTGCATCTCGGAAGCTGGAAAGTAAAGGAAGGACTTGAGGGCGACGAGCGCTTTTACGGCTACGAGGAACTGAAGCGCGAGCTTGTGCCTTATGTCAAGGAGATGGGCTACACCCACATCGAATTTATGCCGCTGTGCGAGTATCCGTTCGACGGGTCGTGGGGCTATCAGGGTACGGGCTATTTTGCGCCGACTTCCCGCTACGGCGAGCCGCATTATCTGATGGATCTGATCGACACCTGCCACATCAACGGGATAGGCGTTATACTCGACTTCGTGCCCGTTCATTTTGCAACGGACGAAAACGGACTTTCAAACTTTGACGGTACGTTTATGTATGAAAGCGAAGTGCCTCAGATGAGAAAATCTCCGTGGGGGTCGCTGCGCTTCGATTACTCAAAACCGCACGTTCACAGCTTCGTGCGCTCGGCTGTTAATTTCTGGATAAATAAGTATCACTTTGACGGGATCCGTATGGACGCGGTAGCGTATCTGTATTTCCCCAACGGCACTCCGAACGAGCCCGAGTACGACTGCGGCGTCTGGTTCGTCAAGAACACGCTCTACACGCTCGGCGCTTATCACCCCGATGTTATGTTCATAGCGGAGGACGCTTCCATTCACCCGAAGGATACCGCACCCGTGGTATACGGCGGCTTCGGCTTCGATTATATATGGAACTTCGGCTGGTCTGCGGAGACTCTCAGCTACATCACAAGTCCCTACGGACTTCGTATGCAGAATCACGAGATGATGACATATCCGATGTTCTATTTCAATCAGGAGCTTTTCATGCTTGCGCTCTCGCACGACGACGTTTCAAACGGCAAGGCGTCGCTTATGAATAATGTCTACGGACGGACGCAGGAGGAGAAATTTGCGAACCTTCGCACATATTACACCTATCAGATGACGCACCCCGGCAAGAAGATGAACTTCATGGGAAACGAGCTTGCCGAATATATGGAGTGGAACGACGAGCAGCCGCTCGGATGGAATCTTCTGACGTATCCCAATCACGACAGCTTCCACGAGTTTATCCGCGCGCTGAATATGCTCTATCTTTCCGAGCCTGCTCTCTATTCGCAGGATTACGATGTAAGGGCGTTCACATGGATAGACCTGCAAAATTCTCAGAACAACATCTACGCATACCGCCGTGAGGATTTCGAGAGCGCGCCGATCTTCGTTGTTCTCAACTTCTCGCCGCACGAGAAGGAGTACTGGCTCTCGGTCGGCTTTGACAGCCCTTTCCGAGAGTTGCTCAACTCCGACAGCGCAGCATACGGCGGATCGGATACACGAAATTACGACCTTAAAACGAAGGACGGCTACCTTTATCTGAAAATAGCTCCGCTGTCCGCAATTGTTTTAAAGCCGTGCGCAGAGGAAGAGGTCGAGCACGCTCCAAAGAACGATGAAAGCACTGAAAAATGATATCATATCCGACGCACCGCAAAAGTGTGTCGGATAATTTTTTCAAAAAAATAAAAAAATCACTTGACAGTATCGAAAATACATGCTATAATAATCAAGCGTTCCCGAGAGGGACAGATAAGCTGGTGTAGCTCAGTTGGTAGAGCAGCTGATTTGTAATCAGCAGGTCGGGGGTTCAAGTCCGTCCACCAGCTCTTTACTTTGCTTATTTTGAGCAAGGTTTTCTGTAATGTGTCGCATTGACAGCGCGGTACGATCTGACGGCAGCATAACAAGGCTGCGTTGGTTCTAAGCTGCGTGAGATCTACGAGCTGACAGCGCGCAATTGAAAAAAGCGTGGCACAAAAGCTGACAGCGGAGCCGATGAGGTTTTGCTTCGGATCAGGTTGCTTAAGATCAACGAGCTGACAGCGCGCAATTAAAAAAACGGGAGAGTTCCAGAGCGGTCAAATGGGGCAGACTGTAAATCTGTTGTTTCGGCTTCGGTGGTTCGAATCCACCCTCTCCCACCA
>ONIC01000209.1 GCA_900317815.1 uncultured Eubacteriales bacterium
ATACTTAACTGTTTTATCATAAACCGAAACGAGCTTTTTTTCAATGGTTGCAACAGAGATGTAATAAGTATTACTGAGATTGTTACGCATTTCCTTTGAAATATTCGTCATTTCATCAAAAGATGAAACGCCTTCGGAGAGCCACTTATATACCTGCTTTGCGCGAAAAGCGGGAAGCCCGAGCTCGTTTTTAAATTCATCGGTCAACTCTGTAAGATCATACGAGCGAATGTCCTTCATATTATCAATCCTTAAATGCGTAGTATTTCCAGTATGCGGGACGGATCATTTTTTTCTGAACGCCGCTATAAAAAAGCCGTCCGTGCCGTTTGTCTGCGGGAAGAGCGTCAGGCAGTTATCATCTTCTTCGATCGTTCTTTTTATCCCGTTGGGAATGTGGATCGGAAGCGGCTCAAACTCGGGGTAAGCATTCAAAAACGCTGCGGCGTTGTCGTTGTTCTCCTTTTTATTCAGCGTACAGGTCGAGTAGACGAGCGTCCCGCCCGGCTTTACAAACCTGGCGGAGTTCTCCAGTATCGCAAGCTGGAGCTTCGGGAGTGTACCGACACCCGTGTCGCTTTTGTAGCGGATCTCGGGCTTACGGCGCATAACGCCGAGTCCCGAGCAGGGAACATCGCAAAGTATCCTGTCGGACATTTCAAGCGGCTTTTCTGTATCTGATGCATCTCTGATCATAGCGTTAATATTTGAAATACCGAGACGCTTGGCAGACGATGCGATCAGTTTGATTTTGTGATCGTATATATCGCACGAGATGACTTTTCCGCCGCCGACCCTCTGAGCGAGATTGAGCGATTTTCCTCCCGGCGCAGCACATACGTCCGATACCGTATCCGTATCAGAAGCGCCTACGATCTCGCAGCAGATCTGTGAGGACATATCCTGAACGTGGAAAAGTCCTTGACGATAACAGTCAAGCGAAGCGATCGAGCCTGTAAATTCAAGCTCCAGACAGTTATCTAACGGAGTCGTTTTTGCCGAAACGCTCTCGCTTGATAACTTTCCGATAAGCTCTGCCGCTGTAGTTTTAAGAGTATTAACACGGATATATATAGGAGGTCTTCCCGAGAGTGAGCCGAGAAGCTGCTCGGTTATCTCATATGAATAGTCTTCGATCCAAAGCGTCACGATATCCTCGGGACAGGAATATTTCACGGAAAGATACTTCACCCGATCTCGCTCATCGGGCAGAGGAAACCGTTCTTCGCTCCTTGTTATGCTTCGAAGCAGACCGTTCACAAAGCCTCCCGAATGGAACAGCTTCTCTTTTTTACACAGCTTTACAGCTTCGTTGACTGCAGCATTATCGGGAACCTTGTCCATAAAAACGAGCTGATAAACTGCGATCCTGAGTATCATCAATACCTTTGGTTCGATCTTCTTCAGTCTGATGCTTGAAAAGTGCCTGATAATATAGTCAAGCGTTATCCTGCGTTCGAGAACTCCGTAAAATATATTAGAGATAAATGCCTTGTCGCGCGCATCAAGCTCAGGATCACGAAGCTCCTCGTCCAGTACGAGATTTGAATAAGCTGAGTCCCGATCAACGCGAAGCAATGCTTTGTATACTATGTATCGTGTGTTTTTCATAAGGAATTATTCCCTCTTACGAATTGATGAGTTCGCCGATCTGCGTCCGCTGTCCTCGGAAAAAGTCCTCGGCTGACATCTGTTTTTTGCCTTCAAGCTGTACTGATAAAAGCTCGACTGCACCTTCGCCGCACGCTACAACAGGCGGAGAAAGCGAAACGATCTCACCGGGCTTTCCTTTTTTGTCTGCAAGTTTTGAAGAATAGACCTTGAGCTTTTTGCCCTTACAGACGGTAAACGCCACAGGCCATGGATTCATACCGCGTACCTTGTTGTGAACAGTCTGAGAGTCCTGCGTCCAGTCGATCTGCGCCTCATCTTTAGAAAGAGGCTTTGCGTATGTTGAGGAAGAGTCGTCCTGTTTTGTAAACTCCGCCGTGCCGTTTTCCAAAGCGATGAGAGTATCTATCAAAAGATCGGGAGCGGCGCCTGCAAGCCTGTCAAAAAGCTCGCCCGCAGTCTCATCGGGGAGAATCTCTGTCTGATATGTCTTTATCATATCACCCGTGTCAAGTCCGACGTCCATTCTCATAGACGTGATACCGGTTATCTTTTCCCCCTCGATCACAGCACGCTGTATAGGCGCAGCACCTCTGAGCTTCGGAAGAAGAGAGCCGTGGATATTCACACAGCAAAAGCGCGGGACGGCGAGGATATTGGCGGGAAGTATCTTTCCGTAAGCGATCACGACAATCACATCGGGCGCAAGCGCTCTGAGCTGAGCTTCCGCCTCGGAAGTTCTCAGAGTATCGGGCTGATACACCTCGATACCCAGCTTCTGAGCACATACCTTTACATCAGGAGGAGTCATAATACGCTTTCTCCCCACGGGCTTATCGGGCTGAGTAAAAACTGCGGAAACATTGAAACGATCGTCCTTTGCGAGCGCTTCAAGCGAAGGCACAGCAAAATCAGGCGTTCCCATAAAAACTATATTCATAAAAGATCTCCGATCAAAGTTTTTCAATTTCTTCAGGGCTTAGCATTCTCTCTGCCCTATCCTTGAATACTACTCCGTTGAGGTGGTCGATCTCGTGACAGAAAGCTCTTGCACGAAGACCTTCTCCCTTGACAGTGAACTCGTTTCCGTTCCTGTCCTGTGCCTTTACGGTCACAAACATAGGACGATCCACAACGGCATACTCATTCGGGAACGAAAGACAGCCCTCGGCACCGCTCTGGTGACCGCTCTGGTCGATTATCTCGGGATTGATAAGCTCTGTCAGACCGTTTTCGTCACCGATATCAACTATGCACACTCTGCGAAGGATACCGACCTGAGGTGCGGCAAGTCCCACACCCTCGGCGACCTTCAGGGTTTCTGCCATATCGTCAAGAAGCTTCGCAAGCTTTTCATCAAACTTTTCAACAGGGCGGCACGTCTTTGTGAGTATTCTGTCGCCGTCAGTTACAATATCTCTCAATGCCATTTTATGATTCTCCTTTTACATTATACTGTCGGGGTCAACGTCAACATAAACTGTTGCGTCGGCAAATGTTTTATCTTTGGAAAAATCTGTCAGGATCCCGCGCATCATCTCACGAAAGCGGCGCGAGTTCCTGAACTTGAGTATAATTTTATATCGGTAACGCCCTCCCGCGCGGTAGATCGCCGCAGGGGACGGACCTAATATCCTGATCGGAAGCTCGGGGTAGCTTTCGCGGAGCGTTTCGCAAAGCCGCTTTGAAAATTCCACCGCAGCATCACGGCACTTTTCTTCACGCTCGCTGATAATACCTATCATACATATATCGGCAAACGGAGGATAAAGCATAGCCTTGCGAACTGCGATCTCCGTATCGAAAAAGCTGTCGTAATCCTGAGCGGCAGCAAGCGCAATAATGGGATTCTCGGGAGTGTACGTCTGTATGATAGCTTTGCCGGGGCGTTCTCCTCTGCCTGAGCGGCCGAGCACCTGAGTAATCAGCGAGAATGCACGCTCGTAGCTGCGGTAATCGTCTCCGTACATCGCCTGATCCGCAGAAAGCACGCCTACCAGCGTAACATTCGGGAAATCAAGTCCTTTTGCGACCATCTGAGTCCCGAGCAGGATATCATACTTGCCCTCTCGGAAGTCATCGAGCTTGATCTCGTGCGATTGCTTTGCAAGTGTCGAGTCTGCATCAAGACGGAGGATACGTGCATCGGGAAAGATTTCCGCAAGCGACTGCTCCGCTCGCTGCGTTCCGCTGCCGATGTACTTTAATTCACGGCTGCCGCATTTCGGACACTCATCTGTGAGCTTCATGGAAAATCCGCAGTAATGACACATGAGCCGCCCGTTATCGGAGTGATATGTAAGCGAGATACTGCAATTCGGACAAGTAACTGCCTCGCTGCAATTCTTGCAGGTCACTGCTGTATTATAGCCTCTCCTGTTCAGAAGTACTATAGACTGCTCGCCTTTGTGAAGATTTTCTTCAATACTTCTGAGAAGCTCTTCACCGAAGCCTGTCGTATTCCCGAGGACACGTTCCTCGTTCATATCAGTAACGACAACATCGGGAAGCTTTGCTGTTCCGTAGCGGTTTCTGAGCGTGCAGAGCGTATATGTGCCGCACTTAGCAAGCTGATAGCTCTCGACCGACGGCGTAGCGCTCGCCATAACAAAAAGTGCGTTGTGTTCGGCGCATCTGAGCTTGGCGGCGTCGCGAGCATGAAATCTCGGTGACTTCTCCGATTTGTAAGTGTACTCCTGCTCCTCGTCCATAATAATCAGCCCGAGGTTTTCAAACGGTGCAAAGACAGCGCTGCGTGTTCCGACAGCGATCTTTGCCTGACCTCTGCGAACTCGCTTCCACTCATCAAGTCTCTCACCCATTGAAAGACCGCTGTGGAAAACTGCGACCTGCTGGCCAAATCTCGATTTGAACTGCGTAACGACCTGAGGAGTAAGAGCTATCTCCGGTACCATTACGATAACACCGCGATCGGCTGCGACCGCCTGCTCCATCAGCTTCATAAATACCGAAGTCTTTCCCGAACCCGTTACGCCGTAAAGCAGCGCTGCGTGAGGTTTTTCGTTTTTCATCAGGTCAAGCATCGTTCTGTATGCCTTGTCCTGCTCCGGCGTGAGTATCAGTTCTTTTGCCGTAGATGAGCCAAATGTTTCGGGAGTTCTGTAAACCTCACGCTTGAACGACTCACAGAAATGCTTTTTTATCAGAGTATCTGTCACAGATTTTGACACTCCCGTGAAGTAATGAAGTTCCTTCTCGGAGACCTCACCTACCGACAAAAGCAGTTCATAGACCTCCTGTTGGCGAGGCGTCAGAATCTCTGTACCGTCGTTTTCAAGCGCTCGAAGCATCGTCTCTGATGCGTCTCTGACACGTCTGAACGCTTTCTCTGTTTTCTTTATGACTCCGAGCGACATCAGCTCACACAGTTCTCGTGTTTCGCAGTCGGTACCGAGCTTTTTAAAGAGCGACTCCTGAGAGATTGTCTTTCCTGCGGCAGGAAGCAGTTCAAGTAAAGCCTTCTGTTCATCGGTCAGCACAAGCTCATCCGAGGTTTTCTCTGCCGAGTAAACTGACGATATCCTGTAGCCGATACCCGCAGGCAGCATCGCCTTTATTACATCGAAGCGAGTACAGAAGCAGCGCTTTGAGAGAGAGTCGGACAGAGCGACAAGCTCTCTTGTCAAAAGCGGATAAGAATCCGGTGCGGAATATACGGATTTGAGCCGTCTGTCAGGTGTGTCTATCTCAAGAAGCTCCGTTATGATCGCCTGCCGCTTTTTGTTGCCGCCGCCGAACGGTACGATAACTCTTGTCCCGACCGTCACCTTATCTCTTAAAAAATCCGGCACTATATAATCAAACGGCTTGTCGAAGCTATAAAGCGTTTTCTCGACAGCCGTTCTTGCGATAAGCTCGCTCATCAGTTATGAATGCTTTCTTCTTCGATAATATCGAACTTGTGCTGTTTGAATTCGTCGATAGCAAGAAGTACGGGCTTTTCGTCACAGATCTCCCCGCGCTCGTTGTAATCGTCGGTGATTTCTCTTGCGCGCTTTGCAACTGCGATAACGAGAGAGTAGCGGCTCTGTCTGCCTTCGAGCATATCGTCAATATTCGGTTTGTACATAATATATTCCTCCTGAAACAACTATATAAAAATTAATTAGTATACATATAAAGTATCCAAGGATCACGCTCCGCGCTTTTCCTTGATGATATCAAGTATCCTCTTCGCTGCGTCTTCAACTACATCATTTACAACGAAGCAGTGATACTTATTCACATAACCCAGCTCCACTCTTGCGGCGGATAGACGCTTTTGTATAACTTCCTCGCTTTCTGTTCCTCTGCCGCGAAGCCTTTTTTCAAGGATCTCATAGCTCGGAGGAAGAAGAAATATAGCTATAGCATCGGGGCACTTTTCAAGTACCTGCATACAGCCCTGCACCTCGATCTCGAGTATTACATCGTATCCCTGCGCGAGCTTGTCTGAGACAGGCTTCATCGGAGTTCCGTAGCAGTTTCCCGCATATTCGGCGTGCTCTAAAAAGCCGTCCTCTTCTATCATTTTTTCAAATTTTTCCCTTGTAAGAAAAAAATAGTTTACTCCGTCAATCTCACCCGGTCTGGGAGATCTTGTCGTTGCCGAAACGCTCAGCGCCAGCTTGCTGTCAAGCTTCATAAGCTCTTTTACGACAGTTCCCTTACCGACTCCCGACGGTCCTGCGATCAGGTATAATTTACCGCTCATTTTCGTTATTCTCCTCTGTGATCCTTGTATTGATCGTTTCTGCGACAACCGCACTCAGAATGATCTGTCCGCAGTCGGTAAAGATCACCGAACGGCTCTTTCTGCCGTAGCAGGCGTCGATCAGTCTGCCCTTGTCGCGCGCATCCTGCACCATACGTTTGATAGGTGCGGAATCGGGGCTTACAACGGCGATGATCCTGTCTGCGGAAGCAAGATTTCCGAATCCTATATTGATAAGCTTCATTGCCCGCCTCACTCTATGTTCTGGATCTGTTCCCTGATCTTTTCAAGCTCAGCCTTGATATCTACGACCTTGTGCGCAAGCTGCGCATCTGTGATCTTCGAGCCGATCGTATTTGCCTCACGGTTCATCTCCTGAACGATAAAATCGAGCTTTCTGCCAACAGCGCCGCCCTTTTCAAGCACATCGTTCATTTGTACAAAGTGACTGCGAAGACGTACCGTTTCTTCATCTACGGCGATCTTGTCAGCAAAAACAGCCGCCTCTGTCAGGATACGCTGCTCATCGACCGATGAGGTTTCGAGCAGCTCCTTCATACGCTCGGTAAGCCTTTCTTTGTATTCAACTACGATCTTAGGCGCCCGCTGTTCGATCTCGCTGACTATAGAAATAATAGTCTCGGCGCGGGATATAACATCCGCCTTCATGCGTTCACCCTCGGAGGCGCGCATAGAAAGGAAGTCATTGAGAGCCTTTTCAACGACAGGCATTACCTCGGCAAGCAGAACCTGCTCGTCCTCCGTTTTCTTGGAAACTGTAAGAACATCGGGGTACCTTGCTATGATTGAAGCCGTTACATCATTTTCAACGCCCTCGCATTCATCTGCGATCACGGACAAAGCCTTGGCATACGCCCTGGCAAGCGGTATATTGACGCTGACCTCTGCTTCCGTGCTGTCACAGCTTCCCACCGTTACAAAAACATCTACCTTGCCGCGGCTAAGCCTTGACGAGATGTATTTTCTGATCGGATCTTCCAAAAAACCGTAGTCGCGGGTCACTCTCATTCCGACCTCGAGAAAACGGTGATTGACAGATTTCATTTCAACTACTATATTTCTCGATGCGCCGCTCTCGTTCTCGACGGTCATTTCGCATCTGCCGTAGCCTGTCATACTGTTGACCATTGCTGTTACTCCCTTCATTGTATGATACGGATACGCCGTTAGTCTGCAAACGCACACTGCGGCATTGTAACTCTATCATATTATTATAACAGAGAGAAAATAAAAATGCAAGCCATTGAAGGGCTTTGTAACGCAAATTACGAAATTATCACAGATGCGTTATCTTTCGGTCAAGCAGAACAAAACGAACGCCCTGCCTTCGTTGATGAAAGCAGGGCGCAGGCGCTTTATTCAAAATGATTACGGATAAATTCTGTAAGATGCATCGTAGTTCTGGTTGAAGTTGTTTGCCCAGAATGTCTGACCGTTTACATTGTAGTATACGCAGAACTCAAAGCCGCTGAGGTCTGTTGTGATCGTGGAGATATCTGCGCTCCAGAGTTCTGTGCCGTTGTCATTTGTGCTTGTGTAGCTCATCGGAACATCGTAGTAGGAGTTCCAGTTGTCTGTTGTGTATCTTACAACTACTTCTTTCTCGTAAGCGTAGTTCTGAAGTGTTGCTGTGATAACATCATGGTAGCCGCCGTAGATAGGTCTGCCTCTGTTTACTGTAATAGGAGCTGTACCGAGGTTCTCGCTCGTGTAGTCCTGACCGTTGTTGTTATCCCAGTACTCGTTGCCGTCTGCAACATACTTGATAGCGTACTGCATATCGTAGCTTGTGATAGATGCCTCCCAGATCTTGGAGCCGTCGGAAAGAGTTGTGAAGTACTCAGCCTCAGCATCTCTCCACTCGCCGTTGTAGTAGTGGTAGTGAACTGTAACCTCCTGATTGGAAGAGAAGCCGTCAGTCTTAACGTAAACGTGTCTTGAAGTCATACCGTACTTGCAGAAATAGATCTCGGAAGAGTAAAGGCTGACATCAACTGTGGAAGCCTTAGCAGGTGTGCAGTTGAAAGCTGCGAAAAGTGCTGTGATCATTGTGATAGCTGTAAAGATCGCTGCTGCTCTCTTGAAAGATACTGTCTTGTTCATAATTAAGATCTCCTTTTCAAAAACTGATTCTCTTTGAAGATATTTTCTTGTTGTAACATTTCTTTTCTTTTCTCTTAGAGCAAGATCCTCGTCATATTCGATCGACTATCGAACTGCTCTGTGTGCGCCTCACAATGGTTATTATACATTATACACAAAGAAATGTCAACCGCTTTGTGCAATATTTTCAAAAAGTTACGCAGTTTGGTGAGATGTTGATAACTTAATCCGTCAATTTCAAATTTTCTTGTTGAAATGACAGTCAGTTTTTATTCTAAAAAAAGAACTGCACAAAAATTTGATGGAATTTTTGTGTACATTTCACAATAGCAGAAATCGAAATGTCAGTTTACAGCCATGATCACAGACATTTTCAAAACAGTAATAGTAAACATTTCCCATAAGAAAAGCACCTCGGCTCTGTGCGTTGGTGCTTAGTCTTCGATATTAACAGTGTTTCAATGTGCAGCTTCCACATTCGCCTGTACATTTTCTGCTGTATTGATCTCGGTGCTGCCATCTTATTTTTGCGAGATGATAAGCATAACGGATCCTGTTTCTCGGGAATGTTTCGCCTTTTGTGATAAGCTCCTGTTTGAGCTCGGGGCGATCATCATAAAACGACTTAAAAAGCGAGTACTGTGACCAATACATCAGAAAGTATTTTATAAATCGCATTGTTCATTTCTCCTTTCGGGCATGAAAATACCGCCTTGATCGTTCAAGGCGGTAAAAAATGGCTGTTTGGCAGGCGTACATTTCTCCTGCGTCTCTCGGGTTTCCCCTGTCTGTACCAGCGGCGTGTGGACTGTACGGATTCCTCCACCTCAAACAACCTATTTTATTCTATAAACATTATATCATAATTATTCAGATTTGTAAAGAATTTTTTTATTTCTAAGCAATCGGTTCCATTCTTTGTCATCAATTTTCATAAAGGTTATGATAGAATTTTTATAGCTCGGATCATCAGACGATGTAATCAATCGCAAAACTATTTTGCACTTTTCATCGTAATCGGTGATTTCTTTTAAAACTAAAGCAGAGTTAGGTTTGTTAGCTTCAATAATATAATCTGGAGCTTCAACAATAGACTGAAAATACTTGCCGAATCTTTCGTAATCATTTGGATGTCTTTCTTTGATGTGTCCAATTTGCCGTTCGGTAATAATTACCTCGTCTGTTTGAATATCATTTGTTACACATTTGTAGATATTCCTGTCGATTTTTCCAATAACAAACACATCGTTCCCCGCCGTTTCGCCTTTGTTTGCTTCAATTATACCACCATCCCCCGAATTTTCAACACTCTCGGGCGTAGAATTCTCGCTCTCTTTTTCGTCATCACTGTTTAACAAACCTCGGCAGACCGCTGCTTCGCATTGTAAAGCTGCTCGCTGAGCTTCCGTTCTTTTTCCGTGACAGGCTGTAAAAGTTCCTGCGCCGTCCTCGTTGTGTACGTACTGCACAATAAAAGAACTCCCCAAAGCAGCTTCAGGGAGTTTGCAATTATAGAGATCGGAGATAAATCGGGAATAAAAAAACAGCCTGAAACCTGATGTTCCAAGCTGTTGGTGGAGACTGCTGGACTCGAACCAGTGACCTCTTGCATGTCAAGCAAACGCTCTAACCAGCTGAGCTAAGCCTCCGTTTTTTGTCTTTTATCGACTGCTTTAATATTCTAACATAATATACCCTATTTGTCAACCCTGAAAGGTGTACAATTGAAACAAAATGTGATATAATAAGAAATAACAGGGATTTTGGAGGATTTAATATGAAAGAAATATCTGTAAGGAGAAGAATAATCGGAATAACGGTTATCGTGATCGGGTGCTGTTTTGTGCTCTACCCCATCATCGGCAATATCATAAACGCAGTCAGACAAAATTCTGTACAGACAGAGTACAACTCCAAGGTGCTGACGCTCGATGACATCAGCAAGGAAACGATCAAATCCAATGCCGATGACTATAATAAGCGGCTCGCTTCGGGAGACCTCGATCTTATCTCGACAGATGAGGACTCTATCGGTGAAGATTATGACGACGGCTCGGGCTATAAGGACGCACTTGACGTCGGATCGGACGCTATCGCATTCATCTCGATACCCAAGATCGACGTCAAGCTCCCGATATACAGGGGAACAAACACCGCAACGCTTGAAAAAGGTGTCGGACATCTTCGCAACACCTCGCTGCCCGTTGGCGGAGAAAGCACACACTGCGTTCTGACAGGACACACGGGTCTTCCGTCGTCTGTACTGTTTTCCGACATTTCAAAGCTTGTTGAAGGCGATCTTTTCTACATTCAGTATCTCGATGAGATACACGCATATCAAGTTGATATGACTAAGGTCATAGAACCCGACGATTCATCCGATCTCGGGATCACCGAAGGAAAAGACTATGTAACGCTGCTGACGTGCTACCCGTACGGGATCAATTCTCACAGGCTGATCGTCAGGGGCGAACGGGTTCCCTATGACGGAAGGCTCGATTTCGACGATTCGGGCAAGGTCACGAGTGTTTCGGAAAGCAAAGTAAAGGAAAGCAATGATGAGCCTGTGGCGATCTCCGAAAAGTCCGACATTTTCGATGACTTTATGAACAACTCTGTAAAGGTTTCCGTTTACGGAATGAACGTTCCGCTTACACCTGCGATTATCGCCGTATCTGCAGCAGCGGCACTGCTGGCGGCGCTCGTCCTTGCAACTATTGTAAAATTGATTAAGAAGCCACTGATTAAATCACGTCCTTCGGACTGAGCACCAAACTTGCTTTAATCAGTGTCTCCTTAAGACAAAAGGTAAGTGATCTGTTATGAAAAAGTATAAGCTGCTGCTTTCAGTAGGTATAGTACTCGTTGCGGCGGGTATGTCGGCGGCACTTTATCCGCACGTATCAAACAGTCTGTATCAGAAGAAAAACCAGGATACTATTGAGGATTTTGACGAGGGCATAAGCAAAATGTATGAGGATACGGATACAAGCGAACTGTCCGAGCTGATAAAGGAAAAAGGTCCCGACTACACTGTCAGCGATTACGTCAAGGACAACAATATCACACCCGAAAATACTGATAAATATGACTGGGCGCTGATATCTCTGCTTCGCGAGCAAATGGAGAGCTACAACGCCGCTCTTATCGAGGAGGGGCAGCAGCAGCTTGCCGATCCGTTTTCGTATGAACAGCCTTCTTTTCTTCTTAGCACATACAGCATTCCCGACAACGTATTCGGACACATAAGCGCACCCTCGATCAATATGGATCTGCCTATCTATCTCGGCGCAAATCAGTACAATATGAATTTCGGAGCGGTGCATCTTTCTTATTCGTCAATGCCGATTGGCGGTGAAAGCACAAACTCGGTATTCGCAGCTCACAGAGGCTACATCGGGAAGATCTTCTTCGACAACATAGTTTTTCTCAATATCGGAGATGATGTATACGTCACAAATCCATGGGGAAAGCGGCACTATAAGGTAATCGAGACCGAGGTCATCTCCCCCTACGACATAGACCGCTGTTACATAAGAGAGGGTCAGGATCTGATAACGCTTCTGACCTGTCATCCATACGGTTCAAGTGAGTACAGATATATGGTAGTCTGCGAATTTGCGGATGAAGAGCCGATAAAACAGTAACGGACGCGGCAAAAAAGTATGACTTCACAAATACTTCCACCGCGTGATTTGCGGGCGGCTGCCCGCGGATCCGAATAAAAACAAAATAAAACAGCACACCGCAGTATGGTGTGCCATGGGCGATAAGCTATGCTTATAAACTCTTTATTGGTGTACGCTGAAATCTGTCTCCCGATCAAAAAAATGCTGCCGAACGGTCTTTCAATCGTCGGCAGCTATTTTGTTATCCTTTGGAATTATGCGGAAGCGTTAAGCGCCTTTCTGCGCTCCTTGAGTGCGATCGCAATTACGATGCCGCCGAGCAGAGCTGTGAAAAGACCTGCTGCGGAGATACCGATAATGCCTGCGCCGCCCGTTACAGGGAGGTTGGACTTCCTGACGTTGAGAACGTCAACCGTCGTGATCGCCTCGTTATCCTTCATCTTCACCTTGACTTCGAGAACATTTTCGTTCTGAGTATAACCGTCGGGAGTCTTTGTCTCCTTGAGATAATATGTGCCGTCCTTGAGACCCTTGAACAGAAACTCACCCGAGTCATCGGAGGCTGCGGCTGCGAGCTTGTTCTTACAAGCCTTATCGGAGTAGAGTGTGAACTCTGCGCCTGCAAGAGCTTTCTTGTCTCCGTCGTGCTTAAAGCCCTTAATCTCGCCTGTGTAAACGTTCGGAGTCTCGCTCTCGATTGTTTTGTCGGGAGAATCGGGATCTGTGCCCGGCTCGGAGCTAAGGTCTGTAAAGGTAAGAGCTGCGGTGTTCGGGATAAGATATCCGACAGCCTTTTCTGCGGAAAGCCTGATCGGTGTTTCGTAGATAATGTCGATCTTCTTCTCGAAGTACGGTCTGAGGGCTGATGTTGTGAAATCAACAGTGATAGTCTGACCTGAGACAGTTACCTTGTAATCGGAAGCGGAGAGCGCCTTGCCTTCGCATGAAACTGCAACATCGGCAGCCTTTGGCGCTGTAAGACGGCTTTCGATAACATCAGTAACTGTAAACTTCTTGAACTTTGTCGCATTCTTGGGAACGCTGACCGTGACCTTCCAGTAAGCATTGTTACCGCTTATGGACGCGATATTGGCGAGGTCGCCCCACTTCTTGGAATCCTCTGATACCTTCTTATGGATATCGGGATCGGGAACGGGACGTGTGTCTTCGTCGTCGGAATCCTCGGGTTCGGAGTCTGTATCCGAGGGAATATCCTCATCAACAAGCTCCTGCTTCGGGTAAGCATATACTTCGTAGAGGAAGCTGTCGCCCGAAGGTGCTGTCATGGGAAGATCCACGAGGAACGGGATCGTCGAACCGACTGCAATGCTCGGCTTTGTGTCTTCAACCACAAGATAGCGTCCCTGTGAAGCAGCGGGAATGACGATCGCAACGCAGCCGTTCTCATCGGTAAGCTCCGTTGTAAAATCGGGAGAACCTTCGGGAGTCTGCGTTGATGTTTCGTCGTCTGCTACCTTGTAGAGCGCAAAGCTGACACCCGGGATCGCCTTCTTGTCAGGGAGAGTAATCTGCTCGCCCGTGACAGAGGAATCGACCTTGACGTCGGAGCCGTCTTCGCTTTCAAGAGCATAAATCGTAAGGGTAACGTCCTTTGTTGTGTCTCTGATCTCCGCAGAAGCTGTGAGTGCAAATGCACCGAGCACGATGATCGCTGCAAGGAGGACACCGAAAAATCTTTTAATTTTCATAGAACATTGTCCTTTTCTTGAATATGGGGTTTGTTTTGATCAGTCAGCGGTGACTTTTCTCGTCTTGAGAAGGAATACTCCGCCGAATGCTGCGATTGCAAGACCGATCACTGCGAATGTGTAAACGCCGACACCGCCTGTGAGCGGGAGGTCAGTCTGCTTGATGTTTACAATGTAGTTTGTGCCGCCGACATCGAATGTCCTGAGCGTTGTCTCTTCGCTTGCCGAATTTGCCTTTGACTGAGTAAACGCTACCTTAGCATGCTCAACATCTGCAACGGAGAAGCTGATCTTCTCGCCGAAGAGAGTATAACCCTTGGGAGCAACTGTCTCGATAAGATAGTAGTTGCCCTTCTTGAGACCCGCGATCTTGTAAACGCCGTTTGTGCCGGTAATGTCGCCCTTGATCTGAGCGTCTGTATCAGCATTGTAGAGCTTGAAGGTCGGGTTGAGAGTTACGTCCTCATTGCCCTTCTCGATCTTTGTAAACTGAAGGATGCCTGTCCAGACATAAGGATCGTCCGAATCGGGAGTATCACCCGGGTTTGTCGGCCAGCCCGGCTTTTCATGAGTCGGATCGGGCTCGGGATCAGGCTCGAAGTCGGGATCCTCGGGATCTACATTGTCTGTATCTGCCAGAGGAGTATTGTCTGTAACACCGTCAACGTCCGTTGCGTTTGTGAAATTGAGAACAACGTGGTTGCCGATCTTCTCGCCGAAGGACTTCTCGTTCTCAAGGTCGATAGCTGTTGTGAAGAAGATATCGACTGTCTCGTTATCGGAAAGACCGCTGATACCTGCAGCAGTAAAGCTGAGGTCAAACTTGCGGGAAGCCGCATCGTAGGAAGATGTGAAGTCTGTGTCCTTTGTAAGCTCTGCATTATTGGCGTTGTTTACAACTCTGAGAAGCGTAAAGTTTATAAGTCTCTCATCGAGGTAATCCGTAACGTGGAGCTTCTTGTACTGAGCTATATTCTCGGGAAGATTGACTGTGATCTTCCAGTAAGCGAGCTTATCGTCATAGGACATAATGGAAGCCGACTGACCGTAAGATGCGGGTACATCTTCGTCTGCTACCTTCTTTGTAATCGTGGGTGCAGTCGTGTAAAGCGTTGCCTTGGGAGCTGCTGTGATGTCATACTTCCAGTCGCTGAGCGTTGTTGGATTCGTGTAAGGAAGCGTAATATCGAAAGCCTCTGCGAGATCCTTCTGGTTAGCGCCCTTTACAGTCTGCTCGACATGGTAAGTATCCTGAGCAAGTGTCGCGCCTGTCGTAGCGCTGCCGTTTGCGTCCGTTGTAAGCTCAAGTTCAAAAGCCGGATCGCTGTTTGTGATCTTGAACTTAGCGTCTGCGATCGGAGTGCCTGCAACCTTAAAATCAATGTTGATCGTACATAGCTTATCGGGATCGACAAGTGCGGGATCGGCTGTCACTGCGCTCGCTGTGATCGAGAAGAGCGCAAGGATAAGCATGACCGCTGTCAGCACGCTTAAAAATCTTTTTCCTTTCATTATTTTTCCTGCTTTCTATTTAGAATTTGCCGTAATATTTCCGAATAAGAATTACTTCTTTTCAGCGCTTTCTTTCTTAGAGGGTCTGAGAAGATATACGCCGAGTCCGATAAGCACAAGACCTGCAAGGATCATAACTACAACGCCGATACCGCCCGACTCGGGAAGCTTGGGTGATGTGTTATCTGTTATCGTGATCTCAACATTATCATTCGCACCGACCGTTACGGGGTAGTATCTGCCGTAAAGCTCGTAGCCCTGCTTTGACTTTGTTTCAAATACAACGTATCTGCCCGGCTCAAGATCTGTGTACTCTATAATACCGCTGCCGTCTGTCTCACGGACATCGGGAGCTTCTCCTGCGAGAGGCTCATCGTTTCCGTCAGCCTTCACGAGAGCGATCATAACTCCCGAAAGCGATGCGCCGTCGGAACCCTTCTTTATAACAGTAAGAGAACCGAGCTGAGGTTTAGTTGTATTTTCAAATACTACGTTTGCGGGATCTACGGGCGAACCCTTAGCGCCGTTTGAGGTCACAGTATAGTAAGAAACATCTGCCGTGCCTGATGTCGTATCTACAGTTACCCAGTACTTCTTTGCAGAGTAATTGATAGTGTTGTCATTGCCGCGTGTCTCTTCCATAATGTAGTCGATCGTACTTTGTACGGGCAAACCTCTGAGTTCAAATACAATGCCGCCCTTTGAATGCGTTGCCGCATCATCCGTGAAGTTGCGTGCGTTAAGTATTTCGGAAGTAGGATTGCCGTTTTCAAGCTTTGTAAGAGTGAATGCAAAGGTCTGTCCCGAAGGAGCGCCGTCAAACGTCTTGGTAGCTTTGACCTGTGCGTTTACAGTCTTTTTCTCATTTGTATACGTTGCGGTATTGTTTGCCGCCTTTACAACGTAGTCGATACCGCGCTGTTTAAGAGGCTTATTTGCGTCATTTTCAATGTAGAAGTTCTTCTGCTGATCGGTTAATTTCTCGACAAATTTTACGGTAGATCCAACAGGGATATCGGTGAGGACAGTTTTTGTCTGACCTGCTTTGATATCGACCTCAGTATCGGGGTCGGGATCCTGACCGAAGTAATCGCCGCTATTCATCTCGTCATCGCTCGGCAGCTTGACATAAACATCGAACTTGAACGAATCAGAGCTTGCGGGATCGTTCGATACCGTCTTGTTGAACGTGACATCAGCCGTCTTAATGGTGTTTGTAACATCGACGCTGAACTCGTTGTACTTTTTCAGCGATGTTACATTGCTCTTTGTGGAAAAAGGAACCGTAACGGAGCCGCCGCCCTTTGTTCCGGGAGACTTGGCGTCTGTGTCCTCGCAAACGACATAATCGCTGTCGCTTGAGAAGCCATGGTTATAGTTCTCCTCCATAAATTCATCCTTGACGGAGTAGGACGTCTCGTAATCATAGTAACAGTCGGAGTGGATAGTCTCCGTTATCTCGATGTCGGTATCATCCTTGAGCTGGTTCTCGATATCGGCATACTGCCTCTCGCCTGTGCGGGGAGCATCCATAGTAACGCCGTTGTTCCAGTCTTCCTCGAGATTGTAGTTGTACTCCGAGTAACCATCGTTCTCGCCGTCGATCCTGTACATACGGTACTTGGATGTGCCTGTTCCGTCGTCGATCTCGAAATCAAATTTCTCTGTGTGGCTCGCATTGTCGTAGTAATTCTTTACTCTCGGTCTTACAAGGCTGTTTACGTTGCTGTAATCAATGTGCTTCTCGACAGAGAGATCGTTGCCGCGCGGGCTGATCGAGAATGAGAGCTTGAGGTTGCTTTCGACAAGTCCTCTTTCCATATAGAACACGGTAAGAGTATGGTTCTTTTTGGTATTGTAGGAGTCACCGATATAGTCGTCTCCGCTGAATACGTTGAGATCCTCCTCGAAGCTCGTATTGCTGTTGGAAAGTGTTCTTGAATACTCGGTGCTGCCGTATTCGGGAGATGCTTTAAGCTCAACTGCGCCTGTGTCGATGTACGACTTTCCTGTTGCGAAGTTGATTCCGCCTGCTGCGTTGCCGTGGTCACCGCCGAGGTCAAGCGCAAGCTTGCCGTCAACAAATACCCATACGTCGTCGTCACCCTCGAAGTTGAACGTCATAGGAACGTTTGTCTCGTAGTATGTACCATCATCAGACTGACCGAGTACATTTCCGTCCTTAGTAAGATTAAAGTCGATATCGAGCCTCATACCGAAACCGTAATCCAGACCGATCTTTGTACCGCTGCCGTTGCCTTCGTCAAACGGGAAGAATCCTCTGTGGTTCTCACCGTTGTGATAGTCGTCCCTTCCACCGAGGGATTTGTAAGCGTCGATCACCTGCTTGTTCTTATCCTGAGTATAGTTGATAGCAGTAGTTCTGCCGTCACGCCCATAAGAGAAGTATACGATATCGGGATTGCCGTTATCGTTTTTGCCCTTGGCATCGAACTCATAAGTCGTATACTTGACGTTTACATCGTTTCCTGTATAGTCGTCTCTGACAGTCGTCGTGTTTCCGCGCTCAACTCTCATCGGGAACTGAGTGGAAACAGTGTTTGTATACTCGTTAGCTCCTGCGAAATAAGGAGAGATGAGACCTCCCTTCATCTGAAGCTGTCTGCTGCGTGCGTCATCGTTTGCCGAGCCTGTGAGACTTGACTCAACGAGACCCTGTACGCTGCCCGAATATGTGCCTGTCATTTCCGTAAGTGCTTCTGAATCGTTTGCAAAAATACTGAAGTGCTCGAGTCCGTCTCCGTATGTATAGGAGCTTGTCAGATGCTCCCTTCTCAAAAACGTCTGCGCGTCATTCTGATCGTTGCCGAAGAAAGCGAGCGTATTTGCGTTTTTGTACATATCGACGTCCTTAAGGATACCGTACGCAAAACGTGTGAAGCTGTTTGTGTAGCTGCCATAGATCACATCTGCAGTGTCGAGATTAGACCAATGAGATGTGAAGTTGCCGAAGTAAAGCGGATAGTTCCAACCGTTATCGACTGCAAGCTGAGAAAGATACGCATTGAAACCCTTGTAAGGGATCCTGTTGCGGTACGTTCTCGATACCTGAGCCTGATTGCTGTCGTTTGTACTTCTCCAGCCGTACATCAGCTCGTGATCCGTCAGGTAGTCGTAGAACACAGCGTCAACGGGGATAATCTCCGTATTGCCGACGCCGTAGCCTGTCTTGAAGCTGCCGTTTTTCAGTCCCTGTGAGGAAGCCTCCATTTCGGTATTGCCCTTAAACTGAGCTGCACCGCTGCCCGGATCGAAGTGGATAGTTGACCAAGACTGATTTCCGACCCTTGCGTAGAGATAGTTTCTGTCGTTCGGGACATTGATCGTATCGGTTTCGTTCCAAAGACCGTCACTCGACTGAGGATACACACTCGTCTTTGTGTAAGATGACGAGGGATCCATTCGAAGCAGCTTGAAGTACTTGCAGTCCTCCCCCTGAGGAACGTAGAAGACAAAGATACCATTGTCGATGTCATAAACATCAAGGTATGAAAATCTTCCCGGAGCCACGTCATTCCACCACCAGATAGCGGGGCGGGCGTCGTCCTTGATCCACTGAGGTTCGGAGTCATTGCCCTCGCTGAAGTTGAAGTAGATACTCCTTGAGAATGTCAGAGCGTCTGCGCCGAGATCCGCAGGAGTGCCTACATACAGCATCGTGCAGAGAATAAACAGCGAAAGAAGTACGGCACAAGCCTTTACGACTTTTTTTCCTGATCTTTCATTTTTTAAAAAATGCATTATTTTCCGTCCTTTCTTTTATATTTTTGCTGCCGTATAGCTTCTGACACAGCGACGCGCAGCAAATATAATTACCGATTCCATATGAAACAGCAATAGAATATGACTCTTTATTCATTGCAGTTTCGTTCAGATCGGAATATAATAGGAGAAAAAGGAATTTCCTATTATTCAGTTAATTATATAACATAAATCAGATCTTTTCAATAGTTTTACAGAAAGATTCGTACTCTAAATCAATTTTTTATTGATTATTGCGAATTAATGAAATGAAACTATTCCGAGCATTTATGCCAAATATATTGATAAAGTGTGAGAATTTAAAATCTGCGCAACTTTAATTCATAATCGGACGCTGCAAATATTCTTATACAAATATTATAATTATCGTATGTTCCGACGCAGATTTTATATCGTTCCATATTTATAACAGAATAGTTCCGATATAGTTCCTATTGCATTAATAGATTTCAGCATAATAAACAATTCACATTTGGTCATTTAGTGTAAAGTGATGGGATATTGACACGGGAAAAACATTGTGATAAAATTTGGGAAATAATTATCACGGAACGGCAGGCTTTCATATAATATAGAGCGTGAAAAAAGACGCATATCTGCTTACGAAGGGAAGGGGATAATATACAATGAAAAACGAGACAAATAAAGACATAGCCGTCAGAGTCTCAAATGTGAGCATAGCGGCAAACATTCTGCTTTCAGTGTTCAAATTCATCGCAGGGATCGCAGCTCATTCAAGCGCCATGCTGTCTGATGCCGTACACTCCGCCTCCGATGTCTTCAGCACAGTTATCGTACTCATCGGTTTTAATCTTTCAGAGAAAAAAGCCGACAAAGAGCACCCCTACGGTCACGAAAGAATGGAATGCGTCGCCTCGATGGTTCTTGCAATGATACTGTTTTTCACAGGCTTTGAGATTGGCAGATCCGCTGTGAACACGCTGAGATCCGACAGCGTCAACGAAATCCGGATCCCCGGTCTGCTCGCACTCGCCGCAGCGATCGTATCTATCATTGTAAAGGAGCTTATGTACCGATATACGATCCACTGTGCAAAAATGATTAATTCGGGCGCTCTGAAAGCCGATGCGTGGCATCACCGATCCGATGCGCTTTCATCGGTCGGCGCATTGATAGGCATCGCAGGCGCAAGACTCGGCTTCCCTGCACTTGAGCCGATCGCCTGTCTTGCGATCTGCCTGTTCATTTTCAAAGCGGCTATCGAGATATTTAAGGATGCAGTCGATAAAATGGTCGATAAATCTTGCAGTGAAAATATCGAGATTGGCATGAAAGAGTGTATACAGAGCGTTGACGGCGTACTATCTGTCGTATCGCTCCATACGAGGATGTTCGGTTCAAGAGTCTATGTGGATACCGAGATATCCGTAGACGGCAGCCTTCCCCTCTTCAAGGCGCATGAGATAGCAGAACACGTCCACGACAACATTGAGAGTAATTTCCCGGAGGTCAAACACTGTATGGTCCATGTAGATCCTGAGGCACTCTGACAGATCGTGAACGAATATTATAAAAAAACGCCCGCATCGGGTATCATAAAGCCTATACTCTTTATGACCTGCTGCGGGCGATCAAGACCGTAACTATATAGGAGGGAAACCTATTGAGACGAGGTGAGGGTGAAAGTCCGCGATGCTCTCTGCGCAAAAAGAGTGATTCTGGGGGCAGCGCAGAAATGCGGACAAGGTGTTACGGTCCTAAAACCATATTGCAAAGACGAATAATACATTTCCGTCTTTCCGATGTAATAATAGCACAGGGGGCGCACCAAAAGTGCACCTATATTCCTGAAACATCTTTTAAATTATGAATATTCTATTAACTTTTTATGAATATATTGTAAAACGCAATTCTTGTTTGCAATCTGATAGAATTCATTATATTTTTGGTGCACTTTCGGTGCGATTATATGGTATAATATGAACATATCATAAGTAAGGCGGAATAAAAATGAAGGTAATACGACCCGAAGGATTTCAGAAAATACATCAAGGTCTGCTTGCGGGTCTTATCATTTTCCTGATCAGCAATTCAGTGTCATTTTTTATGATCCTGTACCAAGAAATAGCCGACAGCTTCTCTGCGACACCATGGGAGGATTCCGTAACGATCATCTGCGACGCTCTATCTATTCTGGCTAACATCGTTGTTATAAACGGGCTGATCGAATCCTCGGACAGCCTTCCGGAAATCAGACCTGCGCGGCTTTGGATGCTCGTAAGTCTGATCGACAGAGCTGTTGACATAGCTTGTAATGGTATTACAAATACTCTGGAAAAAGCGGAAGAAAATCTTCCTCTGGCAGCAGTTTCGGTCATACTGTTTGCGATAGGTATTATCTCATCATATCTTGCTATCAGGTTTATATTAATCGGCTTCCATAAAGTCTGGCACATCTGCGGAGGAGATGAAAAATACCATCGGAAGATAAACATGCTGCGCCGTCAGTACGATATTTTCGCTGCGATATCAGCATTGAATATTGTCATTTCATTGGTGCTTTTATCGATATTTCTTCTATCGCCCGAAACATTTGCAAAAATTAAGATCCCGCCCGATCTCTCATTCATCTTTATTTGCGAGATCCTTCTGCTTATACTGTGGTATCCGGTACTGCGTATCAGAACGGTAAGAACAAGCGGGAAGGTCGCAAAAACAATAAAAGAGATCTCACAGTAAGGAGTTGATCCCGTGTCCGATATACATATTGCGAACATCGCACTAAACGGTGCAGGTATAGTTCTGACGCTCATCGTGATCTCTTTCATATATCGTAAGGCTATGACAGAAAAGCGGAACCGTTACGTAATGTACGCCGGTATTCTACACTTTGTCACGCTCTGCACGAGCACATACATCGAGTTCTCTGATGAAAGGGAGCACATCTGGGAAAACTCTGCGCATTATATAAGTATCGTTTTTCTAAGGATCGTAGCGCTCGGTTTACTTGTGTGCTGCATCGTGATGGAAAGCGATGACAGGATACGTTTTTTCAAAAGGAAGGAACCTATCAGCATCAAAATGACCCTTGCCGTTTTTCTTCCTGTGGTTATCGGTCTTACAATTCAGGCGTTTGTCATACATTTCCGTGTACTGGGATTCCTGATGGCTATTTCTCTGCTGCTTGTTCACGAGCTGCTCGAGTATTCACACCGAATTGAACTGAACAACAAAGAAGAGATACTGAATATCCGCCAAGCGAAGCTAATGGCCGAGCAGATGCAGCCGCATTTTATCTATAACTCTCTTATGAGCATACACTACCTTATCTGCACCGATCCTGAAAAAGCGGCACAGTGTATCCAGGATTTCACGGGATATCTTCGCGGCAACATAGACGCTCTGACGACTGAAGATCCGATCGCCTTTTCTAAGGAGCTGGAACATATAGACCAGTACGTTTCTCTTGAAAGAGCGAGCACCGACAGAGAATTTGAGATGATCTACGATCTTAAATCAGGCGACTTCAAAATACCTGCACTTACGGTACAGCCGATCGTTGAAAACGCCGTTAAACACGGAGCACTCAGCCGCAAGGATGCCACTGGGTTTGTCAGGATAACTACAGAAACGATCGGCGAATTTGTCAGGATCACGATCGAGGACAACGGCGGCGGCACCTCGCTTACGGAAAAGCAGATCAACAACTGCAGGATCGGTATCAGAAATGCACGTCTGAGACTTGACGCACAGTGCGGCGGAACGCTGACGATAAATTCATCCGAAAACGGTACACGAGCCGTCATCACAGTACCGAAGGAGGCAGTCTGAAATGAAAACTATGATAGTAGACGACAGGATCACTATTGTTAATATGATGAAGCTGCTGCTCGAGCGCATCGATCCTTCGGGAGAGCACACAGGCTTTACCGATCCGAGAGAAGCGATAGGGGCCGCAAAGCGCACTGTCTTTGACGTTGCTTTTCTTGATATTGAAATGCCTGATATGAACGGTATCGACCTTGCAAAAAGACTGCAAAATGACAATCCTCTGATAAATATAATTTTTATCACAGGCTATGACGAGTATATGCCGAAAGCGTTTGAGCTTTATGCAAGCGGCTACATTATGAAACCGATCACGGAGCAGGCGCTCAGAGGAGCGCTCGGACATCTTCGCTACAAGCCGCAAAACGGCAGCGGAAAACCCGTTAAGGTGCGCTGCTTCGGCTCCTTTGAGGTTTATGTCAATGACAAGCCCGTGCGTTTTCCGCGAGCTAAGTGCAAGGAGTTTTTTGCGTATCTGATAGACAGACAGGGGTCTATCTGCACAATGGATATGGTTATCGGAAGTCTCTGGCAAAACGAACCTGCCGACGCTACTCGCAAGAGTATGGCACGAAATGCGCTCAGCGAAATGATCGGTACGTTCCGCTCGCTCGGGATCGAAGATCTCATTATCAGAGAAAAAAACGGTGTTGCCGTCAATGCGGGAATGGTAGACTGCGACTATTTCCGCTGGCTCGACGGAGACCCGTACGCTCTTCATAAATTTCTCGGAGAGTATATGTCGCAGTATGAATTTGCCGAAGAAACACGGTACAACCTTCAAATGAAGGGACATCGCTCAATATAAAACAGAAAACAGATCTTATCGAACGTGAACCTGAACGATAAGATCTGTTTTTTTAAGGAGACACTGATTAAAGCGAGTGCTCATATTGCGCCGTCAGATTTTCAGGCAGATTGCACGAAACGACCGCAGGAATACTGC
>ONIC01000208.1 GCA_900317815.1 uncultured Eubacteriales bacterium
AGCTTACTTCTTCTTGGCATAAAAATACCCCCTTAGAATTTCCACACATTAGTTTTTTCGTGTGTCTACTCTAAGGGGATTATATCATGATCTCAGCTCGCCGTTTCTTATAAGTATCTGTTATAATTCTTTGATCCCGTCTTCTGTGAAGTTAAGTACACGGTCGCAGATAGAAAGCACTTCAGGTCGATGGGTAACTGTGATGACTGTTTTATCGGTAAGCTCTTTCAGATTATTTAGAAGCTTTTTTTCGGTAAATTCATCAAGAGCGCTGGTAGCTTCGTCAAGAAGCAATATAGGACTGTCAGAAAATATCGCACGCGCTATTGCAATTCGCTGCATCTGACCTTCCGAGAGACCTGTTCCGCGTTCACCAAGCAAAGTATCAATTCCGTACTCAAGTTCTAAAACGAACTCATCGGCACAAGCTATTTTTAGTGCGCGGTTGATCTTCTCAATATTATCAATATCAGCGGGAGAAGCAAAGCAGACGATCTCTCTGATAGTTCCGCTTATGAGCTGATTGCCTTGCGGCACGTATGCAAACAGTCGGCGCCATTTTGATGTAAGCCCACACTTATCTCCGTTTACATCAGCCACAAATCGCTCTCCCCTGTCCGGCTTATAGACGCACATTAAGAGCTTTAGAACGGTGGACTTTCCGCAGCCGCTATGACCCGTAAACGCCACATAATCACCCTTGTTTATACTAAGTGAAATATCCTTCAGAACAACAGGCATACTTTCTTTAGTCATTTCCTCTACGCTTTCGGATGGAGGAAGATAGGTAAATTCAGCGTGACTCAGACCAAAAGAATCGAGAGAATTCTTGTAATACTCACTGATAGTTTGAAGATCAAGAGCGTCGTCAACGACATCATCTTCAAAGCTCTCCGCCTCTATCAGACGTTCGGCACTTGCGATCACGGCATAATACCTCGGCAGAAATCCTGAAATATTTGCAAACGGGGACTGTATCTGAGCGATGAGCTGTGTTATTGCGGTAAGAGTGCCGTAAGTGATCGTACCGTTCAGAATGCCATATCCACAGTAACAAATACCGATCAGATACATTCCGCTCATAGCACCGCCAAATCCGAAATTACAGAAATTTGAGAAATGATTTCTCTTCATTCTGGAACTCTTATGATCCTCAAGCTTCTGATCAAGTGCATTCTCTGTCTGACGTTCCGCAGCAAAGGATTTAATCATCATCAGACTGCCAAGACGTTCCTGAAGAAAGATCCTCAATTTACCGTCAGATTCCTGAACACCCTTATGAAGCTTCTTTAGCTTTTTCCTGAAAGTATATGTCAGAATGACTACGACAACCCCACCGGGCAGAAGAACATAAGCAAACCACCTGTCAAGAGCTATTATCATAATAAGCGCACTGACAAGTTTAACAGACATACCTGCAAGACCGGGCAGAATATCGACGTATCCATTTGCTATAACAACTGTATCACTTGTGAGGCGGTTTATCCATTCTGCAGAGTGGATCGCACTGACTGATGCGAAGTCTTTCTTTAGTAAGTTTACCGCCAACCGTCTTTTTAAATTATTCTCAAATGTTGATCTCGTATACTCGTTGAGCCATCTTATAGCAGCAGCAACCAAAAGCTGTCCTACTACAAGTAAAATAATATTAATAACATTTTGACAAAACTCTTCTGATCGGTGTTCAACAGCCCTGTCAACTACGTTTCTCAGAAGGATCGCATAAAAAACACCTGACGCACCGAGAACCGCATTTAATAATACCAATGAAAGAACAAGTGAATTCTTTTTCCCCTGTACTCTGAACAACCATTTCAAAGTGTAATTTTTCATAGTTTTTCCCATTATATTCTTTATATAAAATCATGCACCAATAATTATATATGAAAATATAGCAATAAATATTCTTACAGAGAATTTAAGTTTTTTTAGAATGTAAACAAAATCAATTTGGCTGCTTATTGCATATCATATAGAAGCAATACAACAAATAGTCTTATCCATAATAATGTATAATTACACTCTATCTGCCTATCACCAAGGAGGGATCTTATGAAGATCACAACATATCATTATGAAGTACCTTACACGATCGCCTTATTATCCGACCTTCACAACAGACCCTTTGAGGCTATTATTAAACAAACCTCTGATCTTAGACCTGATATTATAGGAATTACAGGCGATGTTATTAACGGTCACAGATACAAGGATAAACGACTTATCGTAGAACAGCAAGATTATGTGCTCCCTTTTTTGAGAGCTTGCGCTCAGACTGCACCTACATTTTTTTCATACGGAAATCATGAATGGATGTTGTCACACGAAGATGAACGTATGATAGCAAAAAGCGGTGTCGTAATCCTGAACAACACATTTGTAAAATTCGGAAAGATGTACATAGGAGGATTGACATCGGGGAGAAAAACCTGTTATGAGAGGACATATCCGATCCGTGAATGCTACCATAAAAATACTGAAAAAAATTTCCCACCGGATATAACATGGTTAAATGATTTCGAAAGACTCGACGGATATAAGCTTTTACTATGCCATCATCCCGAATACCGAGATCAATACTTGTCCGGACTCAATATAGATCTTGTCCTCTCAGGGCATTGTCACGGAGGTCAGATCCGCATCTTTGACCGAGGATTATTCGCTCCCGGTCAGGGCTGGCTACCCAAGCAAACAAAAGGCGTTTTCGGAAATATGATTATCTCCGCAGGTCTTTCGAATACAGGCGGGGTGGTTCCACGATTGTTCAATCCATGCGAGATCGTACTTATCAAACCGTAAAACAAAGCCGCACCGAATTTTTCGAGGCGGCTTTAATTCATTCCGTTTTTTCTTTTGATTTATGATTTCGTTTTTCTTCGTACATTCTGACATCGCTCTCATGCAAAAGCATATCTATCCCGTTAATTGAGCCGCCGCTGTAAACCATTCCGATACTGACACCGATATCACATTCATACATTTTGAATTCACGTACGACCGTCTTTTCAAAACTCTCACACCGCTGCTCAAGTTCGGTCTTAACGGCAGTCTCAACGATCACGGCAAACTCATCGCCGCCCAATCGGGCAGATACTCCGTCAGGAAAAAACTGATTGATAAGCTGAGCCATCCTTACAAGCACAGCATCTCCTACATCGTGACCATAAGTATCGTTGATTTTTTTGAAGTTATCGAGATCCAGATACAGCATATAAAAAGGCCGTTCGATATGCTCACCGAGGAAGTCATAGAAATAGCGGCGATTATGCATACCTGTCAGCGTATCAGTATTTGCTGCTTCAAGAATTGATTGATCATATGCACGCTGATGAGTGTAGTCCATCATAGCGCAGAAGTAGCCTGATATATTACCTGAGCGATCGTGGATCTCTATCTCTGTGATCTTATAATAACATAAATTCCCATTTACTTCGAAGCTATACTCCTGAGATGTGCTATTATGCTGCGGATCACTAAAACATTTTCCGCAGGGAGTTAAAGTCTTTTTCCATGATAGATAATCAAACCCCTTCTCATTCTCGTGACCTATTATCTTCCTGAAATCTTCATTCATACAGATAACATTCCACTGTGGATTGAAGGTTATCATAGGATATGGAAGATTGTCGATTATGATCGACAGTTCCATACATAGATGCTCAAATGAGATCACATTGACGGAATTCCCGCGAAGATTCTTATAGAAGTCGGAATCAAGTTTTGTAGCTATTCTTTTTAGTATCCATCCAAGACGTATCTTTAGCTCTCCAAATGACGTCTCGTCGGACGGACCAATCAGATCATCCAGCGAAGACAAAAGCGGAATAGCTCGATTAAAGCTCCCGCAGAAGACAAGAAAAACATTGTCAGGCTTGAACAAAGACACACTCTTTGCTGTTTCAAATCGATCGGTAACGATCAGCGTTGCGGTGCACTTTTCTATCTTAGGAATCTGCCCGCGTAAGAATGTAGTTTTAACGTCGATCCGACTCGTATTATTCAGTGACCTAACTGCATCCTTTAGAAGATCGGAGTCGGAATCAACATATATGTGGATAGTATGATGAAGCATTTCCTCACCTTGCCTCTGCTGTATATAGTATAATTATACCACCATTTCAACAGTATTGCAATAGGTGTGAAAAGATTTTTATATAACTTTAATATAAAACTTAACTAAACTTATTAATGTTGAAAATCCTAATTGCATTTCGTGACATAATATTCTCGTAATCATCATGTGATACCATACTCTCAAATTCGTTGAAATATTCTTGATATAAAGAACGTTTACCCGTTTTGTTATGTAAATATGTATCTTTTCCGTCTATGGGATTATCAGATCCAAAAAGAATCTTAGTGCTGCCAAATCTTTTAACAGCTTCAAGCGTAGTCGAAACAGGTACCCAAGTAGTATCACCATAAAGATTAGGCAGCTTGCCTAATAAGTCAAGTGCATTTTTATTATCTGTACCAAGGTCCATGTGCACCATCACAAAATCCAACTCAGGGTGAGACTTAGCGGCATTGTAAAGTCTCTCGGAAGATGCTTCGTCACACCCTCCGGTATGAGATACGATAGGCAGTTTATACTCGGCAGCTAATTTATAAAAAGCTTCAAGACGATCACTGTCAGGAGCAGTTCTCGAATGAAAAGGGTGCAGCTTGAAGCCATAGATCAAATCACGGTTGGAAGCAAGAAGTTGCCTGAACTTTTCATCGGGTTGTTCCGTGCGAGGTTTCAACCATATAAGAACTCCTATCCTGTCACTGTTTTTTCTTGCAAAACTAAGCGTTTTTTCAAAGACTTTGTTCATGGAATGGTGTTTCATTATAAGCCCAGGAATCTGTCGGCCCTTATGATCGTTTTCAGCACATTCTATATTCGATACAAGTGAAAAACTGATCCCGTACTTTTCCATTGAGTATAGAACCTGTTCCTCCGTCATATTAAAGTTAAGCATCCTTCCGATGTGAACATGAGTATCTATTATCATAAAAGCAACTCCTTTGGCTATTAGTATGCCGTGCAATGAGACATCCCATTACACGGCATAATTATCATTATTTGGAAGTCAGTACCAACTTACCGTCAGCTGCATCAAGATAGATTTCAGTGATAGAGCCTTCACCCTCTGTTACAATCTTATCTGTTATTCCGTCCTCAACTTCCTTGCGGATATAGTTTCTCAGGTCACGAGCACCGCTTTTGCCGCCGATAGATTTTTCGGCGATGACAGCAGCAGCAGCATCCGTGTGAGTAAATGAAATGCCCTTCTCTTTTAAAGATGTTACATATTCATCAAGAAGAAGCTTTGCAATATCCTTATAGTTTTCGAGAGTCAGTGCATTGAAACAGATTATATCATCTACACGAGCGATAAACTCGGGGCGAAGGAACTCTGAAAGCGCCTTCATTGTCTTTTCACGTGTAAGATCGTTCTCGCTCTTGTTGAAACCTACGATACCGTTCTTGATCTCGCTTCCGGCATTGCTGGTCATAACGATTACGGTGTTCTCAAAGTTTACCACTCTGCCGTGTGCATCTGTCAGTCTGCCTTCGTCAAGGATCTGCAAAAGGATATTCAATACATCCGGATGTGCCTTTTCGATCTCATCAAAAAGAAGCACAGAATACGGACGGCGACGAACTTTCTCGGTCACCTGCCCTGCCTCATCATAGCCGACATATCCCGGAGGAGAGCCGATTATCTTTGAGACAGAATGCTTCTCCATAAATTCAGACATATCAAGTCGGATAAGCGTTTCTGGCGAATCAAAAAGTTCTGCCGACATAACTTTAACAAGTTCGGTTTTTCCGACACCTGTTGGGCCTACAAAAATAAACGATGCAGGATGACGGCGAGGACTTATATGAATGCGGCTGCGCTTGATTGCCGCAGCGAGCGCTTCAACAGCGGAATCCTGACCGATGATTTTTGTTTTGAGCTTCTTATCAAGATCAGCAAGTCTCTTGAGCTCATTCTCCTGTATTTTAGATGCAGGGATACCTGTCCAGACTTCCACCACACGGGCAATATCATCATTAGTGACAGTTGAAATAAGCTCGGATTCGTCATACTCAGCTATATGCTTTCTTGCACGGGCAAGGTCAGTTCTTACGAGAGATACTTTAGCATAGTCGATCTCATCAGCAGCGAGAAGGTCTTTCTCCTTCTGCTCAAGAGAGGCGATGTTGTCTTTTAGCTTGAGATACTCATTAAGACGCTTGTTTTTCAGTGCAGCGTTAACGCAGGACTCGTCAAGCAGATCGATAGCCTTATCAGGCAAGTATCTGTCAGTGATATAACGCTCCGCAACCACGACAGCTCGGCGGATAACCGCATCGGAGACCTTTACATTGTGATAATTCTCGTAATAGCTCTTTATACCGCACAGAACATTGACCGTATCATCGATCGAAGGCTCTGCTACAGTAACGGGCTGGAAACGCCTTTCAAGCGCCGAATCCTTTTCAATGTACTTTCTGTACTCGTTGAAAGTAGTCGCTCCGATAACCTGAATCTCCCCTCTCGAAAGTGCAGGTTTCAGAATATTAGCGGCATTCATAGTACCTTCGGAATCACCTGTTCCGACAAGGTTGTGCACCTCATCAATAAACAGAATAACATTGCCGTGCTCCTTGATCTCGGCCATAAGTCCCTTTACACGAGCCTCAAACTGTCCGCGAAACTGTGTTCCTGCAACAAGAGAAGTAAGATCAAGCAGGAAGAGCTGTTTATCTCTGAGCTTGTACGGAACATTGCCTGACGCAATTCGTTGAGCGAGTCCCTCCGCGATAGCTGTCTTACCGACACCAGGCTCACCAATGAGACAAGGATTGTTCTTTGTTCTCCTTGAAAGTATCTGAATCACGCGGGCAATCTCGTTGTCTCTTCCGACGATAAGATCAAGCTTATTCTTCTCTGCTTTCTCAGTGAGGTTTTCGCAATAAAGATTTAAATGCTTGTATTTTTTATTTAACTTATGTTTCTTCTTATCATCGGCATTCTTTGAGGAATCAGTCTTTTTATCCTTCTCACTGTTTGCACTGCCGAACATAAAGTTCTTAAACGGAAATGCAGGTGCACCGTGAGTAAAATCATCATCTCTATCTTCGCTATCGTCATCATCGACGATAGATTCATCATCTGAGAACAGATCACTGTTACCCATAAATCCGTTCTGAAGCGACTGGAGAAAATCTCCGTCACCATCGGTCAGGTTAGCGAGTTGATCGTACATACTGTCGATCTGATCATCTGTGATCCCCATTTTTTCCAATATATTATTTATGGGCTTAAGACCCAATTCCTTTGCGCAGGACAAGCAGTAGCCGTGCGTATCGCTCGTTTCATTTCCAGACGAGACAAAGATAACAGCCTTATGCTTCTTGCATCTTTCGCATAATGGTCCGGGCATAAATCCACTCCTTCCAATTTTTTTACAAAAACAATTATACTAAAAAGGTGTACTGAATATATGAAATGCAGATTAACAAAATCTTAATAAAAATCACTCGACCTCTTCCGTGTTCGGCGACTCGGTCACAGATTCAACAAGCTCTGTTATTATCGGACTGTTATAGACACCCTTGAAAACAACACTTTGTGAGATCGTTTCATCGGAAATGATCTGGGGCGGCTGCTTCATGTGGGGAACAGCGACTCTGATTATAAAAGCAGCAAGCATTACAACGATAAAGCCCTCGGCTATAGCGATAACAGCACCAAAAAAGCTGTCAAAGAAATTAAGCGGAGAAGACTCCATTCCTTTATAGATCATGGCACAGATAAACTTGACTAACGCCAGCAGCGCCACAAACAAGGCTATAGATACCACAACCGAAATAAATGAAATAAATGTCGGAGCGAGCGTTCTCTCTATCTGTGCAGCGCCGTTAGCGGATGCCGAAGAAAGATCGGCAGGAGTTATTCTGAAGTCATCAAGAGAGTTCAGCACAAATTTGGGCAGCGTCTTTTCAAATTTTTCAAGGAAACTCCCGCCTTCGGTACTAACAAGCTTCAATGCGGATTCTGCTTTTCCAATTATGGAAGCTTTGAAAACAGCATTGTAAATAGCTTCTGCGATTGGATCGGAAAGCACTGATGAGATAAGAACTGCAAGAAGTGTGCCAATAACGGAAATAACGGTCTTGAGAACACCTTTTTTGTAACCGAAGAAAGCAAAAACTGCGATCAGAAGCACTACTGCAGCATCAAGTTCATACTTCATATTTAGATCCCCTTCAATCAATATTTTAGATTCATTTTAGTTATTCCTGATACACCGAGAATATAGGCAGTTTTGTTCTGCGGCAAGAGAACGCTTTTAGCATCTGTTCCGATGTCCCATTCATTAAACAGATCACCGTATACAGTGTACAGACTGAGCTTTCCGTAAGACAATACAGCCTCTCTGTCAGCTGCAGCATCGATCGCCATAACACGCAGATCAGTCTGCATAGCGGTGATCTCATGCCCTTCTGCATCAAGTGTCACAAGCTTACAGTTTCTGCCATCGTCCGATTTGGAAAGTGAAAGAACAATGCCGCTGCCGTAACAGGTATCATAGGCTGTCAAGAACTGCGAGGAATAGGAATACGGAACTTCTCCGCTGCCGTCGCTTTTTATAACGGTAGTCAACATATCGGTAACGACTGCAAAACGATCTTCAGATATAAAATTCACCTCATAAATCAGCTGATCGTCATACGTATATGTATTTACAGGATCACTTTTTGTAACATCAAGAAGATAGACTTTTGATACCAATTGTCCGTTGGAAGAATTCACTGCTCCTACAGCAACTTTTTTGCTGTCTGGACTGATAGACACACACACTGCGTAAAAATCGCTGAATGAATAAGAATATAAGAACTTATTCGTTTTATCATATACATTGAGACTCGACAGATAACCCGTCTGATCCGATAAAATGCAATATGTACCACTGTCGTTTATATCACAATCTGTTATCGAATTTCCCTGCATACCCTCATATATTTTATGACTATCGTGAATTATCCTGAAGCTGCCGCTGCCCTCTCCAAAAGCGATAGAGTAATCGTTTGAGGATCTGATGAGCGGATTTGTAAAGCTATGCTTCTCGGAATAGACCTTTTCACAGTTATGATTTAGCTGCATTATTGAAGTATCGCTGATATACATAAGTCCCGAATCTATCGACTGAAAGTTCCTTTCGAGGACTGTCGAACCTGCGATGCCCACTGAGTTGTCATTCCCGGAGGAATCTGAAAACTTTGCAGAATCTTCTATAGCATCAGGCGAGATGCTATCCCATTTAGTAACCACAAGCACAGCACCGATCATTACTGCGATAACAGCAAGAGCCGCAGCTACGTGAGACGGGCTGTCAAAAGGCAGCGGTCTCTTTTTCACTTTTCGGGATTTACGGCGGTGACTGCTTTTCCTCTTCTCAGACATTTCATCAGACATTGCCGTTCCTCCTTTCACATAGTTAGTATATAACTTTATTTAAATACAATCCACAGGCAGGTGCTGTCGGACCTGCATACTGCCTGTCTTTTTTCTCAATTATCCCGGGTATATCATCGGCACTTAACTTTCCTTGAGCAACTCGAAGGAGAGTTCCTGTCATAATACGAACCATATTATACAGAAATCCGTTAGCCTCAACAGTAAACGTCACCATATCTCCTTCCCTTTCAACTGTTGATATGTAGACTGTTCGCCGCATATCCCCGGGTCGTCTGTTATCAAGAGTGCAAAATGAAGTAAAGTCATGCGTGCCGAGGTAGTGGCTCGCTGCTTTGTTTAAAACTGTTTCGTCAAAGTCCCTGTATCTGTAGTGAAGCGCATAACCGTTTAAAAAAGGATTGCGCACTTCATTATTCCATATCTTATATATGTACTGCTTGCGCTTACAGTCATAGCGCGGATGAAAACCAAGCGGCATATCCTCACAAGCTGTCACTGATATGGTCTCGGGCAGATAATTATTGAGCGCAGCCTTGAGTCTTTCGCAAGGTATCGGGTGGTTTGTTTTAAGTCCGATACAATACATATTGGCGTGTACTCCCGTATCTGTTCGGCTGCAGCCCTTGATATCTATATCGTCTCCGATTATTCTTGACAACGAATTCTGGAACGTCTCTTGTACACTGACTGCGTTTTTCTGTACCTGCCAGCCGTGAAATGTCCTGCCATCGTACATTATCGTGATCTTTACATTCCTGTACGGATAGTCGTCGGAAGATAAATGCTGCATACTATCACTCCCGTAAATACTGCCGCCGATACAGCAAGCGCAGCAAAGTCATATTTACTGTATTTTAGCACCTTCATTCTTGTTCTGCCGTCTCCTCCGTGGTAGCAGCGGCTCTCCATTGCCATAGCAAGTTCAAACGCGCGGCGAAATGCCGAGACAAAAAGCGGAACAAGTATCGGTATAAGCGCTTTTATACGTGAGATAAAATTGCCGCTTTCAAAATCTGCACCTCTTGCCTTCTGAGCGCTCATTATCTTATCAGTTTCTTCAAGCAAAGTAGGAATGAAACGAAGTGCTATCGTCATCATCATTGCTATCTCATGTACCTGAATATGCAGCTTGGAAAGCGGTTTCAGAAGTCTCTCGATACCGTCTGTAAGATCGGTCGGAGACGTAGTGTAAGTCAAGACTGAACTGATAAGTACAAGTGCGATGATCCTGACAGCAATGAAAACTGCCGTATTGATCCCCGCCTGAGTTATTTTTAAAAACTTCCACTGCCAGAGTGCGTCTCCTGTTCCATAAAAAAGGTTAAGACCCGCCGTTATCAGCACAATAAATATAATAGCCTTCAAGCTTTTAAAATACATTCTCGGCGGTATACCGGAAATAAAAAGTACAGCCATGACCGCTGCCGCCATGATCGCAAGAGCTATAAAATTTCGGGCAACAAAAATGAAAACGATGAAGAACGTCAAAAGGATTATCTTCATACGCGGATCCATTTTATGAAGTATAGATTTTCCGGGCAGATACTGACCGAGAGTAATATCTTTCATTACCATTTATTCTGCCTCCTTGTTGATTTTGAGCGCAGAGGCAGCTGAACCGTTCTTCCTCAGCTTTAGTATCTCCATAACAGCCTGTTCGACTGAATATACATCAGTCGGAACATCATATCCGCTTTTTGAAAGTTCGATCATTATTTTAGTGATCTGAGGTATCTGCAGACCGATCTTCTCTATCTCTTCGCCTTTTGAGAATATGTTCTTCGTAGTATCAAAAGCAAACATATCGCCTTTATTCATTACCAGGATCCTGTCTGCTATCTTGGAGATATCCTCCATACTGTGAGAAACGAGAATGACGGTATTTCCCTTGGCTTTATGATATGTGGCTATCTGTGTCAGAAGAACATCTCTTCCCTTAGGATCAAGGCCTGCTGTCGGCTCATCAAGGATTAAAATCTCAGGATCCATAGCGATAACTCCCGCTATAGCGGCTCTCCTTTTTTCACCGCCTGACAGTTCAAACGGCGATTTTTTGAGGAGCTGCGGTTTAAGATCGGCAAATCTTGCGGCATCAGTCACTCTTTTACCTATCTCATCGTCATTGAGCTTCATATTCTTGGGACCGTAGGCAATATCCTTCTCGACCGTTTCCTCAAAAAGCTGGTACTCAGGATACTGAAATACCATTCCGACACGGAATCTGACATTCCTGATTTTTTTAGGATTCTCCCAGATGTCTGCTCCATCAAGCAGAACTTGTCCCGATGTCGGTTTTATCAGACCGTTCAGCATCTGAATAAAAGTTGACTTACCTGATCCAGTGTGACCTATGACACCGATAAATTCGCCTTTTTCTATTTTTAGCGAAACGTTCTTGACCGCCTTCTTCTCGAAAGCGGTATTCGTTCCGTATGTATATGAAAGATTCTTAACTTCCAGTAAAGACATTTAATGATCCCCCGTTTTTGCTACTTTAAGGCTTTAAGAAGCATCGAAACACACTCCTCCACATTCAACGGAGTTCCTTCGATCTTCATTCCGCCCGATGATAGCCTGTATGCAAGCTCGGTCGCCTGAGGTACATCCAGACTATGTGTTTTCAGAAATTCAACATTCTTAAAGACATTTCTCGGAGTATCATCTTTTATTATTTTGCCGTTGTCCAGAACTATGACACGGTCTGCAAGTACTGCCTCGTCCATATAATGAGTAATAAGAATGATCGTAATCTTTTTTTCACGATTAAGCTTACGGATTGTGTCCATAACCTCTTTCCTGCCCTGCGGATCAAGCATTGCGGTAGGTTCATCAAGCACGATACATTCAGGTTCCATAGCAATTATTCCCGCAATGGCAATGCGCTGCTTCTGTCCGCCTGACAGCTTGTATGGTGCATGAGTACGGTACTCATACATATCCACTGCCTTCAGTGCTCTATCAACGCGTGTGCGAATTTCAGCGGGAGACAAACCGAGGTTCTCAGGACCAAACGCCACGTCCTCTTCAACGATGCTTGCAACGATCTGATTATCCGGATTTTGAAGGACAAGACCGACACTTTTTCTAACATCAAGGATTGTATCGGCATTCTTTGTATTGATACCGTTTACGGTCACACTGCCTTTTTCAGGCTCAAGTATTCCGTTGAACATTTTTGCAAGCGTAGATTTTCCCGAGCCGTTATGACCGAGAAGTGCTACAAATTCGCCCCTATCAACCGAGAATGAAACATCCTTGAGTACAGTTTTGGGCTGATCGCCCTCGCCTTGTACATCGTATGAAAACGTAACGTTATTAACATTGATAAAACTCACTGAAATCAAACCTTTATAAACAATCTATGACCAATCACTTCTCCCAGATCGCTGTCGAACCGCAAGGAAGCACAAGACCTGTCTGAGTGGCACGAAGTCCTATCTCGTCAGCAGAGACGGTACCTCCATGCTCCTTTGCAAGAGTAACCCCGAGAAGATACTGCATTACTGAGGGAGAAAGACCTGTTGTATACGAGTTTAGAATGAAAAAAACCGCATTGTCACTGAGAAGCTGAGAACACAGCTCGACGAGCGGATAAAGCTGCTCTTCAAGCTTCCAGATCTCTCCGTTCGGACCTCTTCCGTATGAAGGAGGATCCATTATTATGCCATCATATTTGCTGCCGCGTCTGATCTCTCTTTTTACAAACTTTACACAATCGTCAACGATCCATCTTACGGGCTTTTCGGAAAGATGAGACAGAGCGGCGTTTTCTTTTGCCCACTGTACCATACCCTTTGACGCATCTACATGGCAAACACGTGCGCCTGCATTCAGACAAGCAAGTGTAGCGCCGCCGGTGTACGCAAAAAGGTTGAGAATACTCAGCTGTCTGCCCGCTTTCCTTATCTTATCGGCCGCAAACTCCCAGTTTACCGCCTGCTCGGGGAAAATTCCGGTGTGCTTAAAGCCCATGGGTTTTACACCGAACACGATATCATTATATGAAACATTCCAGACCTGCGGAAGTTTTTTATAGACAGTCCAGCTTCCGCCGCCTGATTTTGATCGTATATATCTTGCATCTGCTTTTTTCCAAAGCGGATCCGTCTTTTCCGTTGTCCAGATTATCTGCGGATCGGGACGAATTAGCAGCTTATTGCCCCACCTCTCAAGACGCTCCCCGTCACAGGTGTCGATAAGCTCGTACTCTTTCCAGATTGCTTCTCTCATTTGGGTTCCCCTTTATCAGCCGAGTCTTTCTCTGATAAGATCAGCTATTGTATTGGCGTGTTTTGTTATCTCGTTCTTATCTTCACCTTCAAGCATAACTCTGATGAGAGGCTCCGTACCTGAGGGTCGAACGAGAACTCTTCCTCTGTTTCCAAGCTCAGCCTCAATATCGGCAACGGTTGCTTTGATTACCTCATCATCTGCATACTCGGATTTCTTTGCAGTTGATACTTTTACATTAATAAGAACCTGCGGGAAACGCTTCATAACGGATGCAAGCTGGGAAAGTGATTTATTCTTCTCCTGCATAATATTTAGTAACTGAACAGCTGTAAGCTGTCCATCGCCCGTTGTGCCATATTCAAGGAATATAACGTGGCCTGACTGCTCACCGCCGATGCAGTAATCATTCTCAAGCATACTCTCGAGAACGTACCTGTCGCCAACAGCCGTTGCAATAAAGTTGATCTCATTTTTTTCGCAGAATTGGTTGAATCCCATATTCGTCATAACAGTTCCCACTGCGGCATTGTTTTTTAATCTGCCCTTTTCTTTAAGGCTCTTTGCACATATAGCGATCAGGAAATCTCCATCCACCAGATCACCGTTTTCGTCAACAGCAAGGCATCTGTCTGCATCACCGTCAAAGGCAACACCGCCGTCAAGTTTATGCTCCTTCACATAATCCTGTAAAAGCTCAATATGAGTCGATCCGCATTTCTCATTGATATTTACTCCGTCAGGCTCATAGTTCATGATCTTGTAATCCGCTCCGAGCTTATCAAACAACTTCGCTGCAGTGGCGCTTGCGGAACCGTTTGAACAGTCCACAGCGATTTTGAGTCCCTTTAGATCGCCGTCTATACTTGCTGCTATATGATCTACATACTCATCAATAGCTTCGGGAAGATAAGATACACAGCCCAGTCCCGAGCCCTCCGGTACGGGATATGGCTCTGCATTATCGAGAACAATCGCTTCGATCTCTTCCTCGAGTGCATCAGGAAGCTTGTAACCTTCGTTATTGAACAACTTGATTCCGTTAAATTCAAACGGATTGTGTGATGCGGATATCATAATACCAGCATCCGCACCGTGCTTGCGGACGAGGAATGCTACTGCCGGAGTAGGGATAGTTCCGAGATGAACAACATTTGCTCCTACAGAACAAAGACCCGCAGTAAGCGCACCCTCCAGCATATCGGAGGAAAGACGCGTATCCTTTCCGATAAACACTGTCGGCTTCTTCCCTTTCTCATCCTTGATAAGTACCATTGCAGCTGCCTTGCCGATGCTCATGGCAAGTTCGCAAGTAAGTTCAGTATTTGCAACTCCGCGAGCACCGTCTGTACCGAATAATCTACCCATAATCAATTAAACTCCTTCTTGAAATCGTATTATACATTAATCATTGTCAAATAATGTAGGCATTCCTGCACGCACTCCGTTTGGTATAGGCATACCGAGATGGCGGCAGGCTGCATGAGTCACACATCTGCCTCTTGGAGTACGGCTAAGGAAGCCTATCTGCATAAGATAAGGCTCATAGACATCTTCTATAGTCACCGCCTCTTCTCCGATCGCTGCAGCAAGAGTTTCAAGCCCGACAGGACCACCGTTATAAAATTTGATTATCGCTTCGAGCATACGTCTGTCATTGGCGTCAAGCCCGAGTTCATCTATCTCCAGTTTGTCGAGCGCCCGCTGCGCTATATCGCAGGTCACGACACCGTCTCCTATGACCTGTGCAAAATCTCTGACACGCCTTAAAAGTCTGTTTGCTATTCTCGGAGTCCCTCTTGAACGTGAAGCTATTTCAAGTGCTCCGTCATGATCTATCGGTATATCGAGTATCCCTGCACTCCTTGTAACTATCTGCCCGAGCTCTTCGGGAGAGTAAAGCTCAAGTCTCAGTACAACACCGAATCTGTCCCGAAGCGGAGCTGTAAGCTGACCCGCTCTTGTTGTTGCTCCAACGAGTGTAAATTTCGGCAGCGGCAAATGATAAGATGCTGCCATCTGACCCTTACCTGTTATAATATCTATCGCAAAGTCTTCCATTGACGGATAAAGAACCTCTTCAACTGCGCGTGAGATACGGTGAATCTCGTCAATAAACAGAACATCGCCGGTACTTAGATTTGTCAGGAGAGCTGCAAGGTCACCTGCTTTTTCGATCGCAGGTCCGGAAGTTATCCTGATATTTACATTCAACTCGTTTGCAATGATCTGTGAAAGCGTGGTTTTTCCGAGACCCGGAGGTCCGTAAAGAAGAACATGGTCGAGAATCTCACCGCGTTTCTTTGCCGCTTCTATGAAGACCTTGAGGTTTTCTTTGACCTTATCCTGACCGATATACTCGTCAAGTGTCTTGGGGCGCAAGGGATTATCGGAGCCCGTGAGGTCGTCTGAGATCTCTGAAGCGGAAACTATCCTGTCTTCAAAATCCATTTCATCCATCTGTCACGCCTCCTTACTTCTTCCCAAGCTCAAGCAATGTTAGATGAATGAGCTCCTCGACCTTGAGATTACTGTCAAATTTTGATATTATCGGCATAATATCCGCACTATCGTATCCTAACACAGCAAGTGCATCTATCGCATTTTTTACATTTCCGAATGCGGTTTCAGCCGCTTTTCCTGTGGGTAACGTAACTCCTGCAGAACCTTTTCCGAGCTTTTTAACCTTATCCTTAAGTTCGAGCACGATCCTCTGAGCCAGCTTATTGCCAACGCCCGACGCCCTGGTAAGAGACTTCGGATCTTCCGAGGCAATACAGACCGCTACCTGTTCGGGAGTAAACTCCGATAATATCGCAGTACCTACCTTTGCCCCTACTCCGCTTACGCTTGTAAGCATTTTGAAGCACTCACGTTCCTCTGTCGTTGAAAAGCCAAACAACTCGACTCCATCCTCACGGACTGACATATACGTATAAAGCATGACCTCTTTTCCTGTATCGGGAAGATCACGAAGGGTCATTAAAGAAGTATTGCATTTATATCCGACTCCTCCGCATTCAACAACAGCAAATGCGGGCGAACGATGAACAAGTATTCCTCTGAGACTGTATATCATGACTTAAATTCCTTTGCTTGTAATAAATTGCCTGAGCGGAGATGCATTGGACTGAGTATGGCATATAGCAATAGCAAGCGCATCGGCAGTGTCGTCAAGGCGCGGCATCTCTTTCAATTTCAAAAGCCGCTTTGTCATTTCCATGACCTGCTCTTTCTTTGCTTTTCCGTAACCCGTAACGGCGCTTTTTACCTGAAGCGGAGTGTATTCATAGATGGGAAGACGTTTTAATTGAGCCGCAAGCAAAATAACTCCTCTTGCCTGAGCAACATCGATAGCTGTTTTTTGATTATTCTGAAAATAAAGCTTCTCGATTGCAACAGCATCAGGTTTGCACCTGTCAATCACGCCGCACATCTCGTTGAATATCTCCTCCAGACGGATATTAAACGGTGTTTCTGCGCTTGTCTCAATAGCTCCGTACCCGAGAACATGATATTTGTTGTTGAAAAACTCGATCCCACCGTAGCCGACGATCGCATACCCCGGGTCAATCCCCAATACTACCATTATATCTCTCCGTCAATATAAATTATTCTTATTCCAAAAACTCCGATCTCGAAAAATCATTGTCTCCACCGGTATAAAAAATACGCATTTAGATTATTATAGCACAATTTGAAAAAATGAGCAATACATTATTAAGTACTTTTTCAGGAAGTGCCGAATAAAGCGCAGCTGAGAGACTCTACTATATGAGTTGACGTTCGATACAGTAAATGGTTATTCCGCTTAAGGTAAGACAATTTGTTATTTGACGATCAAATAACATAATCGTAATTATTTTATTACAAAATCGTAAAATTTATCGTTGACAAATTACAGTTTGTGTGATATTATAAGAATACAAGTAGAGTTTTTTGTAATTTCTATGAAAGATTAGTAAGAAATTTGGAATACAACTCGAGAGGAGCAGAAAAAATGGACAGTAAAGCTATGTATAAGTTGACATACGGTCTGTTTGTTCTCACCGCGAAAAACGGAGATAAGGATAACGGCTGTATCATAAACACCGCAGGTCAGGTAACTACCGACCCCAACAGAATCTCATTCACGGTCAATAAGGCAAATCTCACACATGATATGATCATGAAGGATAGAAAGTTCAATCTTTCCGTCATCAGCGAAAAGGCAGGCTTTGAGCTTTTTAAGCGCTTTGGTTTTGTATCCGGCAAGGACACAGACAAATTTGCTGGCTTTGACGGCTGCAAGAGAGCGCTCAATGATCTGATGTATATAACAGAGGGTACAAATGCATACATCTCCGGTTATGTTCAAAGATCTATCGATCTGGACACACATACGATGTTTATTGCGGACGTTACAAATATGGAAATTCTTTCCGAAGATGCATCCGCTACATATTCGTTCTATCAACAAAACATCAAACCGAAGCCGCAGTCGGCTCCTACAGGCGATGTGATCTGGCGCTGCAGTGTTTGCGGCTGGGAATACAACGAAACTAAGGGTGACCCCGCAAACGGGATCGCACCCGGGACTAAGTTTGAGGATATTCCCGATGAATTTATATGTCCGATATGCAAACACCCCAAGAGTGATTTTGAGCGTATCTGAATAAATAACAGACAGGAGGAAACTATTATGACAAAGTACGAGTGCGTACCCTGCGGTTGGGTATACGATCCCGAGATCGGCGATCCCGATGGCGGTATTGCTCCCGGAACAGCTTTTGAAGATATTCCCGAAGATTGGGTATGTCCTATCTGCGGCGCAACAAAAGATGATTTCCAGGTAGTTGAATAATCGACTTATAAATGCTAACACGCAGACCGTAAAAAGTCTGCGTGTCTTTTTATTGTGTGAATATCTCGTTGTAAACAAGCTCGACAGCTTCCTGAGATATCGTACATCCGAGGGAATATACAGGTAGATGCGACAGCTTTCCGACGAGCGGAAGTGTTTTTGTCATAGCTTCTACACTGCTGCACCGATAAGTCTGGGCAAAAAGCTGTGGAAATGCTTCGTTAGGTTCTAAACGCCGTATCAAATTTTCTTTAGCCTGATGCAGGATCACGATCGCGGAAACAAGTGCACTCGTGTTCGTCTGAAGTGCGTCCTTGCCTCCGTAAGGTGTACCATAAGCAACAATGCGGTCGGAAATCTTTATAAGCGGCTTATCATCATTCACCATAACTACCCTGCTGCCGAACCTTTCACGCCAGAGCCTTGAATGTGTAGATTTCCCTGTACCGCTCGGAGCTGTGAACAAAATTGCTTTTCCGTCCATTTCAAGGCAGGAACAATGAAAAAGTATTATATCATCATTTATTAACTGTTCACATATTTTGCGATAAACGGCAAGCGTTTCGAGATATGCGGGGCTCCAGTTTCCCCCGTCAAAGTTTTCTGCTGCGATCTCATCATCGTTTACCGATACAAAAGCATAAGGCTCTTCATCGGAAATATAATCTCTGTATAATTGTTTAATATAATCATATCTATTGTCGATCGCTATAACATGATCGGCAATTTTTGCGTTGAACATACTATTTCCTCACTTTGATCCGAATAATAATATTATAGCATTACAAGAAAATGTTTTCAATCTTTTTCAAAGTAAAAATAAAAAGGACACAGACCGTAGAAGCCTGTGTCCAAATTTGCAATCTGATATCACGATGAATAGAGCACATTCCCGTTTTCATCGTAAACATTGTAGCCCGGGTTAAGATCTGCACACTCGTAAGCGTTCTCAAGGTAAGCGTATGCGCCAAGCTGAGAAGCTGCGTCATCCCAAGACAGACGGACTCTGTAAAGCGACTTGCTTACAGGAACATCCTCAACTGCTGCAGGAACGGGTGCAGTATACGAATAATCGGTGGAAACATTATCGAGATCATACTGTGTAAGATCCCAATATTCAATTACATCGCAGATGAGATCAACGTAATCAGGCGATGTAGCATAACCGCCGTTGCGAATGATCTGTGCTGCTTTTCTGTAATCCTTACAGCCGACAACACCTTCATAACGAGGTCTGTCACCATCAGTTGATGTTATAAGAATCCTTGAATGATCCTCAATGCTGTCCTCCATACAGTCGTAAGCTCGGAAGCTCGCTTCTGTATAATAAGCATTGCCGTAAGAATCATACTCCTTTGTAGAGATGATGTAAACGGAAACGCCGTCCCAAGGGCAGTCAACTCTCGGTGTATCCTCCTTGTAGCCTTTGATGCCGAAGCAGTTGTTTGCTTCAAGCGAAAGCTTAGACTGACCGTAACCCGACTCAACTATAAACTGAGCCATAGAAACGGAAGCCAAGATACCTGTTTTTCTCTGATCCTCGGTAAAGAGCGGACCTACCGCATCAACGACCTCTGCCGCCGACCAACCCTGCATCTCAGATACCTGAGTGCGTTTTTTGGGAGCAGCTGTCATCAATACAGGCTCGGAAGACTCCTGACCGTAAACGCTTGCACGAAGTATCATCAGTGCATCGTCCGCATTAACTTCTCCATCGTCATTGAAATCGATGATGTTGAAATCTGTGTAATCGAGGAGTTCAGGTGAAATCGAGGCGTGCAGTGTAAGGAGTGCGTCGTTTGAATCAACGACACCGTCCTGATTAAAATCTCCTTTGTCGAAACCGTCGGCGTAAGCTGCGATCGCTGCGCAAGATGTTACGCTTGCCGCTGCAAGAACGAGCGAAGCCGCCTTTTGCAAATGATTCATTGTAAAAACCCTTTCTTTATGTACTATTTCGTTTGTTTGTACCCCAAAAACAATAACATAGAGAATACGGGAATAAGATGGAAATACTCTCTGTTCCAACGCTTTACTTTGCCAATGCTCCACAAACAAGAGCAAAAGGAAGGTGGGAGCCGATAGATTTCCTAAAGATCACCACACATATCTACCCGGTAACTACTGCGGGTATTCTATCATTCATTTATGAACGAACGGTGAACTTCTGCTGAACAAACATAAAACTTTTCAGATTATATCAGGTTTGTCATAAATTATCTCGCCTACAAGATGGTCTTCACATACTTTTGTAAGATTTACAGCCAATATCTTACCATTTATGTCCATTCCGCACTCGCAGCGAACAGGCGTATAGTTCATTGTATAGCCCTGCCACTTTCCATTTTCGTCAGGCTGTTCGAACAGCACGCTTTCGCAAAGTCCAAGTTGACTTTCAAGGAAGAGCCTGCGCGACTCCTCCGTTGCCGCTATCATCTGCCTGCTGCGCTGAGACTTGACCGAGTTGTCAATCTGATCGGGCCTTTTGGCAGCAACCGTTCCCTCACGCTGAGAATACGGAAAAACGTGTACCTTGGCAAAGCCTATCCGTTTTACGAAATCAAGCGATTTGATAAACTCCTCTTCCGTCTCCCCTGCAAAGCCAACCATAACATCTGTTGTAATAGAGCAATTTTCAAAAACGCTTCGAAGATCGCCGACTATTTTTTCGTACTCATCTGCTGTATAGTGGCGGTTCATTCGCTTCAGAGTTTCGGTACAGCCGCTCTGAAGCGACAAATGAAACTGAGGGCAAAATTTGGATAGCTTTGCTAAACGCTGTATAGAGTCTTTGTCCATACGCTCCGGCTCAAGCGAACCGAGACGGACACGCTCTATCCCCTCTATCGAACAGGCACATTCAACAGCATCACAGAGATGTTTGCCGATCTCCTGACCGTAAGCCGAAAGATTGATACCGACAAGCACTATTTCTTTATAACCATGAGAAGCAAGAGTGCGAAGTTCTTTCTCAATGACATCAAGTGGCTTGGAACGCACGGGACCTCTGGCGTATGGGATTATGCAATATGAGCAATATCGGTTGCAGCCGTCCTCGATTTTAACAAAAGCTCGTGTTCTTTCCTCAAATTTTGAAACCGATACGACTTCAAAATCGCTGTTTTTAGTGTACTTATGTACCTCTACTACCTGCTCACCCGTTTCAAGGAAACGCTTTATAGCATCGGGAAGCTCACGTCTCATAGAATTTCCGAGAACAACATCAACAAGTGTAAACTCTGTGGTAAGATCGGGATATGCCTGAGGCATACATCCCGTAAGTACTATGACGGCACGGGGGTTTTTGCGGCGAAGGTGGCGTATCAGCTTCATCACCTTGTTATCCGAAACAGCAGTTACCGTACACGAATTGATTATCATAACATCGGCGTTTTCTTTTTCATCGGAGATATCATAGCCCGATTGTACCATAAGATCTGACATGATCTGCGACTCATATTGATTTACTTTGCAGCCGAAATTAAAGATCGAAAAGTTCATATAAACATTCCTTTTCTTGAAACTTTGTAACAATAATAATGAGATATCCGCATTTTCATACAAGTCAGAAATACAACGCAGCATCAAAGAAAAATACGTCGATTTGCTTGTATCAATGCGATTTTTTCATTAACTAAATATAAAAAAATTGTATTGACTTTTTTCAAAAAAGTGATAATATATAATATAGCATTTTTGCAGTCGCACTCAGACTGTAACGGTGTTTTTATGGAGGTTATTGTAATGTTCAGAACTGTCATCAATATTTCATCTTTTGACAATGCGAAAAAGTTCGTTAATGTCACATCAAAGTATGACGACGTACAAATGCGGCTGAGAGTAGACAACTACGAAATCGACGCACACTCGATCGTTGGCGTTCTCAGTATCGTTGACAGCGAGAAGAATGCTGTTTTCACCGCAAACATCACTGATAATGAAGAGCCATTGAAGAAAGATCTCGAGCCCTTCATTGTCAACGCTTGATTTTTCTTATTTGTTGATTCGCACCGCAAAGCAATGCGGTGCGTTTTTTTATCTTCTTCTGAAGAATCCTATAATACTGAATACTATAAAGCAAACGAGATTCACACAGACGATCGTAGCGCCTGACGCAGTCTCTGTATAGAATGAAAGGAGCAGCCCCAATGCTACGCAGAACACTGACTGGATAGCCGCTGAGATAACGACACTTCTGTAGCTCTTGAATACACGCATGGCAGACAATCCCGGAAAGATTATCAGGCTTGATATAAGCAGTGTTCCCATGATCTGCATTCCGAGAACTACAGTCATGGCGGTAAGAAGCGCAATAACCATATTGTACGCCTTGGCATTTGTACCGGTTGCAAGAGAAAAGTTTTCGTCAAACGTCACTGAAAATATCTTATTATAAAAGAATATGTACAGAAACAACACGATGGCACAAAGCACAAGACTCAGAATAACATCTTGATGAGAAAGCGCAAGAATGCTTCCGAAAAGATAGCTATACAGATCAGTATTAAGTCCGCCTGTGATACTTGTGACAACTATTCCTATTGCAAGGGCACTGCTTGACACGATAGCTATAGCACCGTCTCCGTTTATCTTGCTGTTCTGGCTGATCCTGAGCAGAAAAAAAGCCGAAACTATAACAATAGGTATTGCGACCTCAAGCGGAGCAAGATTCAAAGCTGCCGCAAGAGCAAGCGCACCGAAGCCAACGTGGGATAAGCCGTCGCCAATCATTGAATATCTTTTCAGAATAAGACTGACGCCGAGAAGCGCCGCGCAGAGTGCAACCGGTATACCTACTATCAGCGCTCTCTGCATAAAGGTAAAAGAGAGGATCTCGCTTAATGAAAAATCCATGATGAGTTTCCCCCGTATTTAACTATTGATAAACTGATCCGAAACGCTGCTTTTTACATACTGACCGACAGTGCCGAAAAAGCAGGTCTTATTTTCAAGATGAAGGATATGAGTAGCAAGTCTGACAGACTGCTTGACATCGTGTGAGACCATAATAATAGTGATATTATCCTTTTTATTGAGATCGGAGATAAGCTCATAGAACTCTCCAGAAACAACAGGATCAAGACCCGTTACAGGCTCGTCAAGCAACAGGAGCGATTTAGTAGCGCACAGCGCTCTTGCAAGCAAAACGCGCTGCTGCTGACCGCCCGAGAGATCTCTGTAGCAGCTGTTTTTTAAGTCACTGATCGAAAGTCTCTCAAGATTTGCATCTGCAAGCTGCTTTTCACGCTTTCCGTAAAAAGGTGAAATACCTTTTCTGTTCAGAGTGCCCGAAAGGACAACTTCATAAACCGATGCAGGGAAATCACGCTGAACGGGAGATTGCTGAGGAAGATAGCCTATCTCGTTTTTTGTCAGCCCGTCAGCATAGCATATAGTGCCTTTTGTAGGTTTTAGAAGACCGAGAAGTCCTTTCATCAAGGTCGATTTTCCCGAACCGTTCTCACCCAAGATACAAAGATATTCACCTCTGTTCAATTTGAAACTGAGATTCTCAAAAACATTTACGCCTTCGTAGCTCATTGTTACATCGCTGCATTCAAGAATTGCCATGTTGTCCTCCGATCAGTGCTTATTGCGGCATTTGCTGCACGTACCGTAAAGCAGAGTTTTGCTGAGATCAACTTCAAAATCGTGATTCTCCTTCATATGCTCTGCTATTTTTTTCATAAAGCTGCAATCGGTATGAAACAACTCCCCGCATACATTGCACTTCAAGTGAAAATGTTCGCTGCATTCTCCGCTCTCGCCTATAAACTGGTAACACGCCGATGAATTCTCATCAATGATGTATTTTCTCACCAGTCCTGCTGCAACAAGCTTGTCCAATTGCCTGTAAACTGTAGACATTCCGAGATGATGCCCCTTTGCCTTCAGATGCTCAGAAATATCGGCAGCCGTCATATGAATGTTCTTGTTGCTGTCAAGACATTCTATCAGCATTTCTTTTTGCTTCGTTTTGTACTCAGGCATAGCTCTTACCCTTTCATATTTTGAAAATGATTTTCATTTCTAAATTATTGTATCACCATTTTCTGTGATTGTCAAGATAATAAAGCGGACAAACAAAGTGGCTTACAGTGGCGGAATTTGCAAACGGAAGCAGTACAAAAAAGCGACAGCTGATACCATCAGGCATATATGCGTTGACATTTAGGGAGACACTGATTAAAGCGAGTGCTCATATTGCGCCGTCAGATTTTCAGGCAAATTGTTTGAAAAAACCGAAGTAATACTGACGTATTTCAAGGTTTTTGAGGGCAATTTGACAAAAAGATGCCGGCAAGATGA
>ONIC01000205.1 GCA_900317815.1 uncultured Eubacteriales bacterium
TCACAAGGTACGTTCAGTGCCTTGTGACTGAGGGGTAAAGTGCACTGACAAACCACAACAAACTAAGTACGCACCGCCAACGGCGGCGAGCGGCTTGTTTGGGTTTCAATTGCGGGACTGGAGAAATGCATATCAAAAACTGACATCGTGTAACTTCCACTCGCGGCAATAACCCTTTGCCCGTCTTAAACTTCCACCGCGTGAGGTGCGGGCGGCTGCCCGCGGATCCTATACCAAATAAAAAACATTTCAAGCGGCGGTACGGTGTGAGTGAGGGACAAAATTGCTTTCGGAAAAGTATGCGGCAAATATCGGTAAAGTAAGTTTGCGGCGCTAAAGGTAAGGCCTACAGTAACCTGAGTTCGCGTAAATGCCTGCGGGCGCTTGCCCGCCGCGTAATTGTCAGCGGCGACTCGCCGCCGCCTTGTCTAAATCGTTTTTTTGTGGTACAATAATCACGGTGAAGAAAATGTATTTTACATATATCCTCAGATGTGAAAATGATACTCTTTATACAGGGATAACTACCGATGTTGCACGGCGTATGGCGGAGCATTTCGGCAGGAAGAAGGTCGGCGCAAAGTATACGAAGTCCCACTGCGCCAAAAGCCTTGAGGCGGTCTGGGAGAGCGCGGACAGGTCGCTTGCGTCAAAGCTCGAAGCACGTATCAAGAAACTTAAAAAGTCGGGGAAGGAGGAGCTGATCTCCGGCGGGGCGATCTCGTCCCTCGGCGAGGGCTTTTCCGACGACGTATACAGAAGAGCGGAGCTGTCGGAGTTTGAGCTGTAATTCTCAAAGCGGCTAAATGAACCCGTTTTCAAGCTGATCGTAGGCGTAGAGGATATACCCGTCTGCGCCTATCGAGCGGGTATAGGCGATCTGGTCGGGGATTATGGTGCGATCCTGCCATGTCCCGCCGTCCTCGTCCGAGCCTGCTTTATAGAGCGCAAGCCCGATGTACAGATGAACGCTTCCGCTGTCCGCAAGCTGCTTCCAGCGGTCGGCGGTTTGTCTGAACGGGCAGACCTCGTTTTCGTCGTTGAAGTAGATCTGCGGTGCGATGTAGTCGATGTAGCCGTTTTTACCGCACCACTCGTAAACGTCCGCCCCGAGCATAAGGTCGTTTTCAATGTTGCCCTGCGGTGAGATGCCGAAAAGCATCTGCTCGTCTGCGCTCTTGACCGCCGAATATATCCCCGAGATCAGCACGTTGACGTTTGCCTGCCGCCACTGCGTGACAGACAGCGCGCCCTTGCCGTTTGACACGCTCTGAAGGTACTCCTCGTAGTCGGGAGCGTCGGCATCCGTCTGCGTGAACGCATAGAAATAGTCGTCAAGATGAACGCCGTCAATGTCGTAATTCTCCGCAAGCTCCCGCACACCGTCAATGATGAGCGAACGTGCTTTTGCGCTTGCGGGGTCGAGATACAGCCCGCCGCCGTATTCTATGATCTCGTCGGAGCCTTCCTCGATCCATTCGGAGATTATCCCCGTTTTCGGCGGCGTTTTATCGGCTGACGAGATCCTGTAGGGATTTATCCAGGCGTGAAATTCAAGTCCCGCTTTGTGAGAAGCGTCTACCATGTATTCAAGCGGGTCGTAGTCGGGGTTGCGTCCGTTTTTGCGGTATATGTCGGAAAACGGGTAGATCCTTGACGGGTACGCCGCATCACAGTGCGATCTTACGTGTACAAAAAGCGTGTTGACGCTGTGTGAGCGAGCCGTTTTTATTATGTCGTCAAAGCGTGCTTCAAATTCCTCTCTGCTCATCGCCTCGCCGTCGCCTATGCTGAAATACGGCACCCAGACTCCCCGAAGCTCGCCCGAGTGAAAGACGTGGTTTTTTGATATGCCGCTTATGTGCGGAGTGTCGGCGGACTCAGGCGCTCCCGTTTCGCGCGGCGGGCGCATACAGCAGATCAGCAGCACCGTCACGAATATCAGCGCAAGAACGAACGCAGGTATCATTTTTTTCGGATTCATAATTACACCTCGTTTTCGGGTGCGAAGCGGCGCACTCGTGAATGTGTAACAATTATAAAATATCGCCGCTGTCAGATGAGGTAGAATATGGGTATCAAGGTAAATTTTACCGTGGGAGACGGTGACGGCGGGCGGCTGCGAGAGTTTCTCAGGAGAAAATGCGGCGTTACGGCGTCGCTGCTGACTCAGCTAAAACGTGTCGAGCGTGGCATTACCGTAAACGGTGAACACGCCCGTGTTATAGATACGATAGCAGCAGGCGACACCGTGACGATCACACTGCCCGACGACAACAACGAGATACCGCCCGTGAAGCTGCCGATCGGGGTGCTTTACGAGGACGAGCACGTTATAGTTTACAACAAGCCGCCGTTTATGCCCGCTCACCCCGTCCACGGTCACCAGGGGGACACGCTTGCAAACGCTGCGGCGTACTATGCGAAAACGCGCGGCGAGAGCTACTCCTTCCGAGCTGTGAACAGGCTTGACAGGGACACCTCGGGCGCGCTCCTTGCGGCAAAAAACGCCTACGCAGCGCCGCTTCTTCAAGGCTCGGTCGGAAAAGTATACGTCGGAGTATGCGAGGGCATTCTGGAAGGCAGCGGCACGATAGATGCGCCTATCCGCCTGAAAGAGGGTCACACGATCGAGCGTCAGACGGGCGAGGGCGGGCAGCCTGCCGTCACTCATTACGAGGCGGTCGCCTCCGGCGGCGGTCACACGCTGCTGCGCTTTACTCTCGAAACGGGGCGCACCCATCAGATCAGGGTGCACATGGCGAGCATCGGTCACAGTCTTGCAGGCGACGATATGTACGGCGGATCGAGAGCGCATATAAAACGTCAGGCGCTCCACTGCTCGGAGATCTCCTTCGATCACCCGATAAGCAGGGAACGCCTGACTGTAAAAGCGCCGATACCCGACGAATTTTTTGAACTGTTAAAATTTTAAACTCTTAAATTTATTTCTCCGTCTCTGCCGCCTTGTCTGCGGATTCCTCCGAGAATTTCGGCAGGTACTCTGCAAGCGCCTTGTTGAGCGGCACGATAAGCAGCAGCGAGCCGACTATAGCGATAGTCTGATTGATGCCCGAGGTCACCATTTTGGGCGCGCACGCCGCAGCCGCCGCAGAAAATGCGCTGCCTGCGATCATCAGCTTTACGATGCTCTCCGTTATGTAGAGCAGCCAGTATGTCACGCCGCCGCAGACTGCGCCGACAGCGTTTCTTTTCATCGAAAGACCCTTCTTGCCGCCCGAATTGGAGATCAGACCGCAGACGAGAGCCATCAGGAAGAATTTTGCGAATGTCAGCGGTGCGCTCGTGATGTAGACGGGGTCGAGCAGGTCGTACATTCCGCTTCCGATACCCGCCGCAAGTCCGCCGTAGACGCCGCCGAAGAGCATTCCGCCGAGCAGGACGAGGATATTGCTGACTTTAAGCATCGTCTGCCCCGCAGGCGTGGCGATCGGGATCTTCAGAAAGTATGTGGTAACGAAGATCATAGCCGCCATCAGCGCAGCGAATACGTAATAGAGCATTTTTTTCTTTTCGTTGTTGAGTTTCATATGTATATCACTCCCTTTGTGGAATGAATAGATTATATCATCAAAGCGGCATTTTGTAAAAGCCGATTTTTTAAAAAATGACCAGTACAGATTTTTGGAGCTTTATTAATTCGCAATACGCATTAATACATATAATAAAAAAACAGGAGCGACAGCGACTCCGATATTATTCATTATTCAGTATTCATTATTCAGTACACTTTTTATATGGGATCCGCAGGGGAAGTTTGAGCAGTGCAAAACCATATTCCCGCATTTGCGGCTTTAAAAACAGGAGCGACAGCGACTCCGATATTATTCAGTATTCAGTATTCATTATTCAGTACACTTTTTATATGGGAGAGGTTTCAGACGTGCAAGTCAGGAGTGATGTGTTAATGAAAAATAAAGAAAAAAAGGAAGTGAAGGTCATGGACGTTGTTTTTATTATTCTCGGGTGCGTTTTTGCGCTGCTGTTTATGGTGTTTCTGCTGCCGGTGCTCGGATATGTGCTCAATATAGGGAATATTACGGGCATGATCTTCTGCGCCGCTATGATGTTTTTAACATTCGGTCACCGATATGTTGAAAAAGCGGCGGGCGTTCTCAGAGCGAGCGCTGCGGGGAAAGCGCTTTTGATTGCCGTGGCGGCGGTATTTGCGCTCGGTATCGTTTATGTCGGATTTCTGACATCTCTTATCATCGGCGCGGACAAAACTGCGCCCGCGCAGGGTTCTACCGTTATAGTGCTCGGCTGCCAGGTCAGAGGGACTTACCCCTCGCTGATGCTCCGCCAGAGGATCGGCGCTGCCGCCCGCTACCTTGAGGAACACCCCGACGCTGTCTGCATCGTGTCGGGCGGAAAGGGCGACGATGAGCAGATCAGCGAAGCTGAATGTATGTTTGAAAATCTCGTGTCGCTCGGTATCTCTCCTGACAGGATCTACATGGAGGACAAGTCGGTGAACACCGTCGAGAACATCGCCTTTTCGAAAAAGATAATCGAGGAACACCGACTCAGCACCGATACGGCGATCGTCACCGATATTTTCCACGAGTACAGAGCTTCACGGATCGTAAAAAACGCAGAGCTCGGTTACGGCAGCGTACCTGCCGAGGTCTCGTGGTATCTGCTCCCGACATTTTACGTCCGTGAGCTTATCGCAATCACGGCGACTTTTGTCGGGCTTGCCTGAAAGTATAGAAAAACTCCGCAGTTTTGTGAAGCTGCGGAGTTTTTTCAGTCTGCTCTTTTTGCGTATTCGAGCGCCTTTGCAAGAACGTATTCGGCGCACCGTCTGCGTATCACCGCGCGGTCATTGCAGAGATCCTCGTTGAAATTTTTTCGCTCGGAGACGACCGCGCCGTCTGCCGCAAGCGCAACATAAACCGTGCCTATGGGGTTTTCCTCCGTACCGCCGCCCGGTCCTGCGATGCCTGTCGTGCTGACGGCGATATCTGCGTTTGAAAGTCTCATAGCGCCGATCGCCATTTCCTCGGCGCAGCGGGCGCTGACCTCGGTGTACTCGTCTATGATCTCCTTTGCGACCCCGAGCACGTTTATCTTGATGCGGTTCGAGTACGAGCAGACGCCCAGTTCAAAGACAGCGCTTGCCCCCGAAACATCGGTTATCATCTGCGAGATCATACCGCCCGTACAGCTCTCAGCCGAAGCGATCGTCATATTTTTTTCTTTAAGAACAGAAACAAGCTCTTCTTGTATAAGCATAAAACAGTCAGTACCTTTCTTTTTGAGCGTGGAGCGGGGAATTATGCGCCTTGGGCGCATAGTGAATAATGAATACTGAATACTGAATAATGAATAATATCGGAGTCGCTGCGCTCCTTAAAGAAGCGGTGCGGCGAGGCGCATTATGCTGCCGCCGAGTTTGTAGAACAGCTTCTCATGTCTGATCGTGTCGGGCGTGACGGCACGGCACTTTGTCAGCGTTTCTTCAAAGTCACGCTCGATGTCCGAAATGCAGCTCGAACGGTACATATACGCTGCACATTCGAAGTGGTGGTAAAGGCTCCTGTAGTCGAGGTTTATCGTGCCGACGACAGCTTTTTCATCGTCGCTGACGAAAACCTTTGCGTGGAGGAAGCCGGGAGTGTACTCGTATATCTTCACGCCTGCGTCCGTCAGATATTGATAGTACGATTTAGCCAAAGCGTAGGTCAGCTTTTTGTCGGGTATTCCGGGGAGTATCAGCTTGACATCAACGCCCCGCAGCGCCGCAAATTTCAGAGCCGTTTCAAGCTCGTTGTCAAGTATCAGATACGGCGTCATAATGTGAACGTAGCGTTTCGCGCGGGCGAGGATATCGAGATAGACCGTCTGTCCTACCTTGAAATTGTCGAGCGGACTGTCGCAGTAGGGCATAATGCAGCCGTCCGTCTCGAAGTCGTACTTGTTCGTTGCGTTGAGATATCTGTCCCATTCGGGCGTCGGGATAGTGAGGTTCCACATCTGCAGGAACATCAGCGTGAAGCTCTTCACGGCGTCGCCCTTGAGCATTATCGCCGTGTCCTTCCAGTGACCGAATCGCTCTCTGTGGTTGATGTACTCGTCCGCCATATTTATGCCGCCCGTGAACGCCGTTTTCCCGTCTATGACGAGTATCTTGCGGTGGTCACGGTAGTTGTAGTGCGTGGACAAAAACGGGCGTATCGGGGAAAACGGCTTGCACTTGATACCGAGCGAAGACAGCCGCTGCGGGTAATCATACGGCAGCAGCGACACCTCGCACATTCCGTCGTACATAAGTCTTACGTCAACGCCGTACTTTACCTTGTCGGCAAGTATCTTCAGCACCTCGCCCCACATTTTCCCTTCGTCCACTATGAAGTATTCAAGGAAGATGAAATTCCTCGCGCGCTTCAATTCGCTTATCATAGCCTCGAATGCGTCCTCACCGACGGGGAAGTACTGCGTCTGAGTGTTTTTGTAGAGCGCAAAGCTGCCGCTTTGATTTAAATAACGGCACAATGCGGCAGTTCCCGAGCTTTCGATCTCCTCGTCGGATTTCAGTTTGTCGTATCTGCCGAGTTTTCCGCGCGTCTGATCGACAAGCTCCTCAAGCCGTGATTTGATCGCCCTGTGACCGATGTCCTTCTGTGTAAAGAGCAGCAGTATCGCTCCCGGTACGGGCAGCAGCGTTATCAGCAGCAGCCATGTCAGTTTTGCAGTCGAATCCATATCGAGATCGAACAGGTAGAACACCGTCATGATCGTGAAAACAATGATCGCCCCCGAAAACCACTGAAAGTTGTCACGGAACAGATCGTAGAGCGAGTAGAGTATCCCGAACTGCACGAATATCAGCGCCGCCGTCAGACCAACTCTGCTGAACAGTATCCGCAGCAGTCCCTTCTTGCGCCGCTTTGTCATTCTGATGATCTTCCCGTCGTTTACATACGGCTCGTAGGTCTTGACCTTTTTTTGCTTTTTTTCTCGGCTTTTCTTAGCGTTCACGCCGCTTTGTCACCCGCCTTTCTGAGTTTGGAATGTGGAGTGTGGAATCCTGACAGCCTCGCCTTTTATATCTCGTTTATTATCTCCCTTGCGGTCTGCTCGTCGATCGGGGCGGCGTAGCTGTTTTCACCGAAGCAGACCACGTCTCCGATCCCCTTCTGCAAAACAAATCTGAGCTTTCCGTCACGCACCTTTTTGTCTGTGTACAGCTTTTTGACAAGCTCCTCACGGTCGATGTAGTCGGGGATCAAAACGGGAAGACCCGCCCTTTTGAGCAGCTCTTCGACCTTTGAAACCTCATCGTCCGTCATATATCCGAGCCTGCGGGACAGGTGCGCCTGAGCGGCAAGACCGATCGAAACGGCTTCGCCGTGGAGAAGTCTGTAGCCGCTGACAGTCTCGATCGCTCTGCCGACAGTGTGACCGAGATTGAGGATCTCACGAAGCCCGCTCTCACGCTCGTCCTTCATGACGACGCTGTATTTTATCCTGCAATTGCACTGCGCTGCGTGTTCGCAGGCGTCTTTGTCGAAGGCGTAGATCTTTTCGAGGTTTTCGCTGAGAAAATCGAAAAATTCCCGGTCAGCCATGCAGGCGTGCTTGATCGTCTCCGCCATACCGCTGCAAAGCTGGCGGCGGGGGAGTGTTCTCCACGCATTTATGTCTATGTACACCTTTTCGGGCTGGTTGAAAAGTCCGATCAGGTTTGTGGCAAGCGGCGTGTCTACCGCTGTCTTTCCTCCGACGGAAGCGTCGGCAGCGGCAAGCAGTGTCGTCGCATAATTTATAAACGGAACGCCCCGCCCGAATGTGCCTGCGGTAAAGCCCGCAAGATCGGTCACAACGCCGCCGCCTACGGCGATTATGCAGCAGTCACGGCGAAACCCGCTGTCGAGCATAGCGTCCTCTATGTATTCCTTTGTCGCTCGGATCTTGCTTTTCTCGCCGTTTTTGATGGTAAATACCTTCACGAAATAACCCGCATTTTCGAGTCTTTCCCTGATAGGCGCAGCGTAAAGCGGCTCGACGATATCGTCTGTCACAACGGCAAATTTCCTGATATTTCCGACAAGACCGCCCTTGATATCCTCGACCAGCCTGTCGTAAAGCTCGTAGCCCAGCTCGATCTCGTAGCTGTCGTCAACGACTTTTTTCAGTTCAACATTAAATACAGCCAATTCATCACCTCATTACGAAAAAGAGTATGTATCACGACCGCTCTCGATCGCGTCGAACAGCTTCGAAAGCTCATCGACAGCTTCTTTTTCCTCTTTATAGTATGCCAGTACACGCGAGGACATATTCCCCTTTGTATAGCCTATTATCACATACTTTTTATCCTTGCCGCCGCCGAGATTTTTCTCTGCGGAGAAATTCTTTCCCGAAAAAATTATCTTCCTATCCTGTGAAAGCACGGTCATATTAATCATCCTTTTCATTAAATTAAATTATATTTGAAAAAAGCCTGAAACAAAGTGTGGTTTTTTTTTAATTCGTAATCAGCAATACGCATTAATTAAAATAAAAAAGCAGGAGCGAAGCGACTCCGATATTATTCAATATTCAATATACAGTATTCATTATTCAGTACACTTTTTTATATGGAAGCCGCAAAGCAGCCGCTTTGCGCCTCACGCGGGGGAAGTCAGAAACGGGCAAAGATTTATTGCCGCGAGCGGAAGAAACGAGCACCCCTCAGTCAGCTTTGCCGACAGCTTCTCGGCTGCCGCCTCGGTCGATCACCCCTCAGTCGGCTTTGCCGACAGCTCCCCTGTAGGGGAGCCAAACAGCTTTTATAGTCGCCTCCCCTATAGGGGAGGTGTCACAAGGTACGTTCAGTGCCTTGTGACGGAGGGGTGTTCAAACGGTCGGTGCTTCCGCTTAGCTGAGGTCTCCACCTCAGACCCGCTTCTCGGCTGCCACCTCGGTCGATCACCCCTCAGTCGGCTTCGCTGCCAGCTCCTCGGCTGCCACCTCGGTCGGTGCTTCTGCTTCGCAGAGGTCTCCACCGGAGACCCGCTTCTCGGCTGCCGCCTCGGTCGGTGCTTCTGCTTCGCAGA
>ONIC01000204.1 GCA_900317815.1 uncultured Eubacteriales bacterium
CAAGGTTTTTGAGGGCAATTTGACAAAAAGATGCAAGCAAGATGAGTGCTCAGTCCGAAGGACGTGATTTAATCAGTGGCTCCTTAATAATTACTCCGCAAACATCGCTGTCGAAAGATATCTTTCACCCGTATCGGGCAGAAGCGCTACAATGACCTTGCCCTTGTTTTCGGGACGCTCGGCAAGCTTTCTTGCAGCGGAAACAGCAGCTCCCGAGGAAATGCCGACAAGAAGGCCCTCGCCTCTTGCAAGTTCTCTGCCCGCAGAGAACGCTTCTTCATTCTCGATCGTGATTATCTCATCATAGATCTCCGTATCAAGAGTGTCGGGAACGAAGCCCGCGCCGATACCCTGTATCTTGTGAGGACCTGCCTTGCCCTGCGAAAGTACAGGCGAGGTTGCAGGCTCTACCGCAACGATCTTAACATCCGGGTTCTTGGACTTGAGATACTTTCCGACGCCCGAAAGTGTACCGCCCGTACCGACGCCCGCTACAAAGATATCGACCTTTCCTTCTGTATCCTCCCAGATCTCGGGACCTGTCGTCTCGATGTGAGCCTTCGGGTTTGCGGGATTGACGAACTGACCCGGAATAAAGCTGTTGGGAGTTTCCTTTGCAAGCTCGTTTGCCTTCTCGATCGCACCTGTCATACCCTTCGAACCGTCTGTCAGAACAACCTGAGCGCCGTATGCCTTGAGAAGATTTCTGCGCTCAACGCTCATCGTCTCGGGCATTGTCAGAATAACCTTGTAGCCCCTTGCAGCCGCAGCAGCAGCCAGACCGATACCCGTATTGCCGCTTGTCGGCTCGATGATGACAGCCCCCTCTTTGATAACGCCCTTTGCTTCGGCATCATCGAGCATCGCCTTTGCGATCCTGTCCTTAACGCTGCCTGCGGGATTGAAAAACTCGACCTTGGCGAGAACTGTCGCTTCAAGCTCGTTGTTCTTTTCAAAATTGGAAAGCTCCACCAGCGGAGTTTTGCCTACGAGATCAAGTACAGACTTATAAACCTTCATTTTTTAATTTCTCCTTTGATTAAGTTTACAAACCAACCTACGGTCGTTGGCGGATCACAGGAATTCGTACATCTGCTGCGATTCACTAATCACTGTATTCCTATTGGTTTGATAGGTTTATTTTATCACTACTTCGTACCGTTGTCAATACAAATTTCAAAATTAGGTATAATTATTTTTTATTAGCGCTTATAACCACACATCGCAGCTTTTGTTGTCGGCGTTTTGTCAGTCACGCGGCAGCCGCGCTCGTTCTGCTGCTCTGTTGTGCATTTTCCAAAGCATTTCGGGTGTCTTTTTTTCAATTTGTTCGGACAAGTATCTTTGATGGCTTTGCAATGTTTTCCTCGCAGCTGTAATCGACCGTATATATCATATAATTGTCGTTTTCCGAAACGGCGATCTGCTTATCGAGGATCTTTTTATCATTATAACAGAAAAGCTCTCGCAGGAGACACTCATTTTTGAAGACCGTTTCGCAGTCGGTATCCTTAACAGTGATCCTTCTTCCGTAGATATTTTCCGTAATAAGTGACACGCTCGCCCTCTCGCCGCCGAATTCTGCGCTTACCTCACCCGATACCGCCGCCCGATCCTGCGGTGCGGAGCAGAATGTCAGAGGTACGACTACACCGAACAGCCTTGCCGCATATCGGCAAACGGGCGTGTCTGTGTATTCCGCTGCGCGGCGCTTCTTCGGGATCGCAAACTTTTCCTCTCGGTGAGTCCTTGCAATTACCGTTCCGTCTGCACGCACAATGCGAACGCCGCCAAGCTCCGTCTCGACCACACCCGATATCAGCAGATCTCCCTTTACCACGGCATCGCCCGCCGAAACGAAAGCGTCTCCGCAGTAGGCGTCGGCGCGCACGATCTGACCGTCGATCGCAGCTTTCATATTGCGCGGTGCGGTATCGTTCGTCTCTTCGGGTATCTTCTCGGTCGCATTGACCTCGCCCCGGCTGCCGTCCACGTTTATTGTCATCCACGACAGATTTCCGAACTCAAGCATTGCAGTTGTCTGCATACGCTTCAGGCTTCCGAGCTCGCCGTATACGCCCTCATAAAGTCCGACACGTCCCAGTATCTCGCGAGCAGCGGTCTGACTTATCGTATTGAACTCACAGATATCGACAGTCCAGACAAAAAGCGACAGCACATGAAACACTGCAAGAAAGAGAACTGCGCCGACAAGAAGTCCGCTGCGGTCTCTGTTTTTATGAAGGAAAAACGGCACGCCGCGCTTTGCTTTGATCCTGACACGCTGAGATGAATCTCTGCACATACTCTGCACTGTCGGATAGTCACGAAGTCTCACACAGCAGACTATACCGTCCGAGTCGGCTCGTATCCCCCAGACGTTTATATGCGCCCTTATCAGCTTATTCACAAAACTGCCCGCGCGGCTGCCCGTAATGCGAAAGCAGACATATCCCGAGAGAAAACGCAACAGGAACAGCATTACTTCACCTCCGAAAAATCGACGCCCGAGATCTCGCCGCCGACAACTATAGTGTGCAGGCTCATATATTTTATCACAAGATCCTGCCCGTGCACGGATATCACAAGATTTCCCGCACGGAAACTGATCCCAAGCTCGGAATACTCCTCTATTCCCCTGAAGCCGTCTACGGTGATCTCCTTTCTGCCCGTCATTCCGATGATCGGCGTGTCGGTCAGCTCTGCGGGGATAACGTCCGAGATACGGCGGCACGGCTTCTTTTCTCGCTTTGGCTCCATCTCATCACCCCGATAGTTTTTTATAAAGCTTATGCAAAAAGTTCATCGGAAATGACAACAGGCGGGCACACGCCCGCCTTGACTGTTATGCTTTTATTCTTTTGTCGATGAATAGAATTCCTCGCCCGTATCGAGACATATCGCAGAAAGTCTTCCGCCTTGAAAACAGGCGCCGCAGTCAATCGCGATATGGTTATTCATTTTGAAAATATATCCGGGAGCGGGATTTTCCTCTATCGCCTGCGTAGGCGTATGTCCCGTAACGACAAACTTATCCTCAAAGTACTTAACGCTGTAGTCTGCACGTTCCCAGACGATATCTTCTACCGTGTAATCGAGGATATCCTTGCCCGGCTCATAATTTCCAAGCCCTGCATGGACAAGAAGGAAGCTGCCCTTCTCGGTCTCGACCTCGGCAAAAATTTCAAAGTTCCGCATATATGCAAGAACGTCTGCACGCTGCTGCGGATCGAGCGTCCTGAACTGCGCAGCGGTAGTCTCTCCGCCGTTGCTGAGCCAATCAACGAGCGTACAAAGAAGATCATCGTCTATCGCATCAATGCTTTCACGGGTTATCTCACGATTGAGGAATTCGAGTGATTCGAGAGCCATAAGCTCATGGTTTCCCGCAAGAGGAACAACGTTATCCATTTCCATCAGCTTCAGCATGACTTTCATCGGATCCTGCCCTCGGTCTACAATGTCGCCGAGAATATAGAGCGTGTCGTCATCTTTAAGATCGATCGTATCGAGCAGCTCGAGAAAGAGCTCGTACTCGCCGTGAATATCGGAAATAACGTAGCTTGACATTCTTTACACCTTCGCGATCAAATTTTTCCACTCGTCGGGCTTGAAGCCCACGAGCACATTGCCGCCTTCTATCAGGATCGGGCGCTTTACAAGCATACCGTCCGTCGAAAGCAGCTGAAGCTGCTGCTCCTCGCTCATATCGGGCAGCTTTTCCTTGAGATTCATCTCTTTATAGAGAGTACCGCTCGTGTTGAAGAATTTTCTCAGCGGAAGTCCGTTTTTTTTGTACCAGTCACGCAGCTCGTCGATCGTCGGGTTATCCCCTTTTATATCGCGCTCTTCAAACTTCACCGAGTTTTCCTCCAAAAATGCCCGAGCCTTTTTACAGGTTCCGCATCTGCTGTAACAAACAAAAACCATACCGCACCGACCCTTTCCTATATTTCTATATTTATTGTATCACACTGTTTTTTCAAAGTCAACGGGGCGGGCGGGCAGTGCCCGCTGACACATACGTGATCTCGGGTTATTGTATGCATTGCTGTCACGCTGCGAACCTGATTTACCGATATCAGCCGCATACTTTCCCAAAAGCGGCAGACAATATACGCCGACAAATAAGACAAAAGCCCGAAGCAGGACTTTGAGCCTGCCTCGGGCAATATTTCATCAATTCATAAGGCTGCATACCAGATCGGCATAATCGGAGGGGTCCTCTACGGGAAGACCTGCGATTATAACTGCCTGAGTATAGAGGATCTTGGCGTATTTCTCCGCCTTCTCCTTGTCGGCTGTCATATTGGCGATAAGCGCCGTGACTGCGGGGTGAGAAGGATTAATCTCAAGAACTCTGTCCGCTTTGATGTGAGCTTCGGGCTGAGCCGCTGCCATATATTTCTCCATCTCGAACGAGACCTCGCCCTTAGCCGTCAGGCAAACAGGGTGACTTCTGAGCTTCTTGGAGAACACGACCTCGTTGACCTTGAGACCGAGTGTATCTTTAATGAACTTGAGAACGCCTTCGTCTGCGTTGTTGTCCTCGTTGTCCTTATCCTCGCCCTCAACATCTTCGTTGACGATATTCTTGAACTCCTTGCCGCTGTAGTCGTTGAGGCCCTTGATCGCAAACTCGTCAATATCCTCGCCGCAGCAGAGCACTTCGAGACCCTTGTCACGGAAATACTCCATCTGGGGAAGCTTGTCGATATACTCGATGCTCTCGCCCGTTGCAAAGTAGATATCGTGCTGATCCTCCTTCATACGCTCGACATACTCCTTGAGAGTGACCATCTTCTTCTCTGTCGATGAGTAGAAGAGCACGAGATCCTTGACGGAATCCTTGTGAGCGCCGTAATCGGCAACGAGACCGTACTTGAGCTGCTTTCCGAAGCTCTTGAAGAACTTCTCGTAAGCCTCTCTGTCGTCCTTGAGCCACGACAGAAGCTCATTCTTGATCTTCTTTTCAAGTGTGTTGGCGATCGTTTTGAGCTGGCGGTCGTGCTGGAGCATCTCACGGGAGATATTGAGCGAGAGATCCTGAGAATCTACGACACCCCTGATGAACGCGAACTGCTCGGGGATAAGATCGGGGCAGTTCTCCATGATGAGAACGCCGCTTGAATAAAGCTGCAGACCCTTTTTATATTCCTTTGTGAAATAGTTGTAAGGAACTCTTCCCGGAACGAACAGAAGCGACTTGTAAGTTACAACGCCCTCGACAGAGTTTGCGAAAACTCTTGCGGGGTCTTCAAAGTCGAGGAACTTCTGCTTGTAGAAGTCATTGTACTCCTCGTCTGTGACGTCCTTCTTGTTTCTCTGCCAGATCGGCACCATCGAGTTGAGAGTCTCCTCCTCGGAAACCATATCGTACTCGGGGTTTTCGAGGTCGGTGCCCTCCTTCATCTTCCTGTGCTCCATCTGCATTGTGATCGGATAACGGATATAATCGGAATATTTGGAAACAAGAGCGGAGATCTTATACTTCTCGAGGAACTCGCTGTACTTCTCCTGATCGGTGTCCTCCTTGACCTTGATGATGACCTTCGTGCCGACGGTGTCCTTGTCGCACTGCGTGATCTCATAGCCGTCAACGCCGCTGCTCTGCCACTGATAAGCCTGATCGCAGCCGTACTTCTTTGTCTGTACGGTGATCTCGTCTGCTACCATGAAGGCAGAATAGAAGCCTACGCCGAACTGACCTATGATATCTACATCCTCGGTCTTGCCGTTCTCCTGCTTGAACTTGAAAGAGCCCGAGTTTGCGATCGTGCCGAGATTTGCGTCAAGATCGTCCTTATCCATACCGATACCGTTATCCGTTACAGTGATAATACGTGCGTCCTTATCGACTTCGATATTGATCTTGAACTCGTCCTTGTTGATACCGACATTTGGGTCCGTAAGTGAGATATAGTAAAGCTTGTCTATAGCGTCGCTTGCGTTTGAAATGATCTCACGAAGGAAGATCTCCTTATGAGTGTAGATAGAATTGATCATCAGGTCGAGAAGTCTTTTCGACTCCGACTTGAACTCTGTTTTAGCCATTGTTGATTACCTCTTTGTAGATATTAGCACTCGCTATCGTCAAGTGCTAAAATAAATATATATCAAATCGGGTAATTTGTCAATAGGTAAATTGTTAACTTTATTTTAAGGAGACACTTTCCAAACGCCGAAACTAAGGAGACACTGATTAAAGCGAGTGCTCATATTGCGCCGTCAGATTTTTAGGCAAATTGTTTGAAAAAGCCGAAGGTTGCGGGTCTCCGGTGGAAACCTCTGCGAAGCAGAAGCACCGACCGAGGCGGCAGCCGAGACTATACTGACGTATTTCAAGGTTTTTGAAGGCAATTTGACAAAAA
>ONIC01000202.1 GCA_900317815.1 uncultured Eubacteriales bacterium
AAAAGATGCAAGCAAGATGAGTGCACCACAGGCACTTCCTTCGGTCGCTCAGTCCGAAGGACGTGATTTAATCAGTGGCTCCTTAAAGAAGGCGGACTGCTGTGTATATTCCGATCCCGTGAAACGTCCGATTAACGGAATCGGAACGTGACGCGCCGCATTGTAATTTGTAAATAAAATGATAAAATTTACAAAATTGTATTGTTAATAGTGTTAATATGTGGTATACTTTTCTATGATTACAGTGGTTTTTAGTTTGGAAGATTGATTTGGGAGGTATGGTGATATGAAAAAATTAAAAGTAACATTCAATGCGCCCGTGACGCTGATGTTCGTTATGATCTGTTTTGCTGCTTTGATACTCAATGCGGCAACGGGCGGTTGGGCAAACAATCATTTGTTCAGCGTCTATCGTTCATCGCTTTTCAGCCCGCTGACATACGTGCGCTTTTTCGGCCACGTTATAGGTCATGCGTCGTTCGATCATTTTCTCGGGAATATGATGACGCTGCTGATAATCGCGCCGCTGCTTGAAGAAAAGTATGGCTCGGGAAATATCCTCTTTGTGATACTTACAACGGCTTTCACAACAGGTATTCTCAGCTTTATCTTTTTTCCGAGGGTTCAGCTCCTCGGTGCAAGCGGAGTCGTTTTTGCGTTTATCCTTCTGTCGTCTATCACGAGCGTTAAAGAGGGCGAGATCCCGCTGACGTTCATACTCGTTGCCGTGATCTATCTGGGGCAGCAGGTCTATGACGGGATATTCGTAGATGACGATGTATCGAACTTCGGACATATCCTGGGCGGTATCTGCGGTTCGGTCATTGGCTACCAGCTCAACAAAAAGGGCGGCGGCAAAGGTCAGGGAGCGCTGACTCCGGGCGCTGGAAGTTTACAAAACAGCAGTCAAAACGGAAATCATCTTACGTATTATTGATGATCGGAGATATAGCAGTTTTTTCGGCGTATAATGACATTGATCTTGTATATGCCGATACGATCGGGAGTGTGTGATGATTGATATGAATAACAACGAAGTCTCGGAAGATCTCTTCGTACCGTTGAGCAAGAGAAGCTCAAAGGAGGTATTCTTTTACAGGATCCCGGGCTTTAATGATGAGATATCAAAGATAATTGACAGATATTACGCTGCGGTGAGGAAAAAGGGCGCGATTCTAACGGGAAAGCTCAAAAATCCCGATGAAAATCAGGTAGCGTACTTTCTTCAGATACTTGGATCCGAATTCAGATTGGACAGGTCTTTTCTCGAAGAATCGCTCGGCAAGTGGATCGCACAGCTTTCGTCAAACCGCCGCACCGTGCTGGCAAATGAACTGTATGATACGCTTGTCGATTTCAGATCACTCGGCAAAAACGAGGCGATGATAAAAAATCTGTATGTGCGGCTGATGTGCTGGATCTACTACAAGCTTGGCAGCATTATTACGCACATCGGAGACGACGATGCACCGAAAATACTTTACGGCGGCGCAATAGGCAGGCACGAGCTATGCCTTCTGAGGCTGCTTCATAAGTGTAACTGCGATGTAGTATTTTTACAGTATTGCGGAGAAAACGAGTACAACGCACTCGATCCGAAGGGAACGATGTCAAAAAGGATAAGTCTGCCGGATATGGGGGCGTATCCCGAGGACTTTGACATAAAGTCGATCGAAGCCGCAGAGGTTCAGCGGAAAAAGCGGGAGCAGTTCTATATAGGAGAAGCTGCCGTTATGGCGGGCACAAATATCTGGCTCAAGGGAGATAATATTCTTGAAGACTTGAGAACGATACCCGTTTCCCGCGGAGATGACAAGAGAGTTTTCTATAATTCGCTTGTCCGCGTAGAGGGCGTATGGGACAAGCTTTCTTACCAGAATGATCTGTATACATTTTATACGGAAATGAAAAACAGCGGTCGGCGGATAGTTTTGCTTGAAAAAAGGATACCGATGCCGACTAACAGTGAGCTTGAGGGCGTGGAGCGAGGCAGCTTCAAAACGAAAGAGCAGGTAGTCACGGCGCTTTTAAGGAGCGTGAGGCTTCCTGTCAACGAGGATCTTAAAAAGATCTTCGCACGGGCTTATGTAGACGTGATCTTCGAAGAGGCTGAGCGTCCGGGAATGACGATGCAGAGACTGACGACTCTGGCGGCGTGCGTTTCCTGCTGGCTCAACCGATACGGTCCTTCGCTTTTCAATAGCTGGACGATGCCGATAGTATCGCTTCTGATCTATCTCGGCGGCTGCAGGAGCGCACACGAGGCTGCGTTTCTCAGGGTGTTGTCAAGGCTTCCCTGCGATGTGCTGATACTTACGCCGAATTTGAATGAAAAATGTCTGCTCGAGGATCCGAAGCTGTTCGAGCTGAAATATACCGACAGCGTCAATCTCACCGAGTATCCCACCGAAATGAGCGCAGTGCAGATCGGGACGGTCGCATACCATGCCGAGCGGGAGCTTGACAGCGCGCTGTACGAGGGCACGGGATTGTATCGTGACTATCAGTATAAAAAGGCATCCTCCGTTGTTCTGAAGACGATGCTTGAGGAGATAGATATCCTATGGAATCAGGAGATGAAGTTCCGTCCGAATTTCACAGTTGTCAACGGTGTGGTAAGTGTGCCCGTGATCTTTGCAAAGGTGTCGGGCGTTCGCGATGCTCAGCCCAACAAATACTGGAAGTGGGTGCAGAGCCTGCTGACCGACAACACATTCCTGATCCAGAGCGCGCCCTTTATAGACCGCAGGAACTTCAATCCCATGGGAGTGAACTCCGCAGCGCTGATAAAGGACGGAAAGCTAAGGCGGGATTATGTGATTTCACTGCGTGAATATCAATACAGATATCTCAGAAAGGAAACGCAGGATCTTATATTTGACAAGATAGACCTTCTGATGAGTTCCAGGCTGATAAGCGGGACGTTCAAGAACGGAACGGAATATATCATAGCGTCAACGCTTCTGAATCTTCCTCCCGATATCCTGAAACTCATACAGGGATTTGACTTCACGAAGTTTAACCCGAAGGTCATCTATATAAATACAAGGGAGACTTCTATCTCTCTTGAGGACGCTGTATTAACGGCGTTTTTGAGTCTGATCGGCTTCGATGTTTTGTTTCTTGTGCCAACGGGCTATCAGACTGTGGAAGGTTATTTTGAAAAAAACATTCTCGATGAGCACAAGGTCGGGGAGTACATGTATGATCTTCAGGTACCGAAGCTCAAGATGCCTAAGACATCTGTACAGAAATCCAAGCCGAAATTCGGCGGATTATTCAGGAAGGGGCAGTAAATATGGCAATTGATTTCACGAAAAGAGACGACGTTCCCACCGCTCAGCCTGTTATGCAGAACAGCGTGACTCTTCAGAAAGAAGAGCCCGAACGGTATGATATCGTAGCTGACAGAGAGCGAGTCGCTGCGGAGCTTATGAACACAGACGAGATAGATAAGCTGACAAGCGAGATAGTCGTTCATGATATGAATACTATCGTAAACTTCGGCGGAGAGACGGCGAACAAGATCGCTCAGGTCTCGGACACGGTCCTTCGCAACACAAATCTTTCTCAGCTTGACGATTCCGTAACCATGCTGAACGCTCTGAAGAGGATCATGGATCAGTTTGATTCAAACGAGATCACAAAGGACGACGGCGTTCTCAGCAAGCTTTTCGGCGGAGCAAAGAAAAATCTCGAGAAGATCCTCAGCAAGTACACGTCTATGGGCAATGAGGTCGACAAGATCTATGTTCAGCTCAAGCAGTACGAGTCGGAGATCACCCAAACCAACCGCAAGCTCGAGGATATGTTTGAGACAAACGTGGATTATTACCATTCGCTCGTAAAGTACATCTATGCAGGCGATCAGGCTATAAAGGAGCTTGAGGGATATATCCTCCAGAGGAAGGACGACATGGAGACAACGGGCGACAGCTCGATCCAGTTTGAGATACAGTCCTGCGAGCAGGCGCTCTCGATGCTCGAACAGAGAGTCCAGGATCTTCGCACGGCGGAGAGCGTTGCGATGCAGTCTATCCCGCTTATCAAGACCATGGAGTTCAGCAACCTGAATCTTATAAGGAAGATCGACTCCGCATTCATCGTAACGCTGCCTGTCTTCAAACAGTCTCTCGCTCAGGCTGTTATGCTCAAGCGCCAGAAGGTCCAGGCAGACGCACTCGCCGCACTCGATGAAAAGACGAACGAGCTTCTCATCAAGAATGCTCAGAATGCTGTCGATCAGTCGAAGATGGTAGCTCACCTTGTAGCTGGAAGCTCGATCAAGGTCGAAACTCTCGAAACTACGTGGCAGACGATAATGAACGGCATTGAGGAAACGCGGCAGATTCAGGAGGACGCGAAGAGAGAGCGTGCCGACGCAAAGGCAAGGCTCGAAAATATCAAGAACGAATTCTACAAGAATTATACCATGCCGTCTGAGGGTTCGGGCATAAGGTATATAAAGAATTGATCCCTACACAAAAGCTTATACTTTCTTCAATAACATCTGACAAACAACATTGGGGGTATTCATTATGGCAATCAATCTTACAAAAGGACAGAAGATCGACCTTACGAAGGGCAATCCGAGTCTGAAAAACATTATGGTCGGTCTCGGATGGGACGTCAACGAATTTGACGGCGGCGCTGATTTTGATCTTGATGCTTCTGCATTCGCGCTCGGTGCAAATGCGAAATGTCCCACGGATCAGGACTTCGTTTTCTACGGCAACCTGAAGCACCCTTCGGGCGCTATCGAGCACATGGGCGATAACCTCACGGGCGAGGGCGACGGCGACGATGAGCAGATACTTGTGGATCTTTCGATGATACCCGCAAATATCGAGAAGATCGCATTTACGGTAACGATCTACGATGCCGACAGAAGACGTCAGAACTTTGGTCAGGTCTCGAATTCCTACATCAGGATCGTTGACGAGTCAACAGGTACCGAGATCATTCACTATGACCTCGGTGAGGATTTCTCGATCGAGACGGCTATCGTTGTAGGCGAGCTTTACAAATACAACGGCAATTGGAAGTTCAACGCCATCGGCAGCGGATTCAGAGGCGGACTCGCCGCACTCTGCGCACACTATGGAATAGACGCCGAATAGTGCCCGAGCGGGCACCGGCAATGACGCAGTGCGGCGTTCCGACATCGGTTAGATATTCCTGCGTATTCGGCATTCATTTTTACTTATTTATCTCACATTTTCAGAAAAGGGTGTTTCACAATGCATATCAATCTGACAGCAGGTCAGGAGTATAATTTATCGGAGGAGAATACGGATCTTTCCGGTATGTTCGCCGGTCTTGGCTGGGATGTTAACCGCGATGAGGGCGATGACAGGGTGTTTGATCTTGATGCGTCGGCTTTTCTTCTCTCAAGCGACGGAAAGGTTCTGTCATCTACGGATTTTATCTATTACAACAATCTCAAGCATCCCTCGGGTGCCGTTACTCACACGGGTGACAACCGCACGGGCGAGGGCGAAGGTGACGATGAGGCTATCCTGTTCGATTTCTCGAAAATGCCCGATTATGTAGAGCGGGTCGTTATTACGGCGAGCATTTATGAAGCTGCCGACAGAAATCAGACCTTCGGACAGATCAAAAACGCATATATCAGAATATACGACGAAGAACTCGGAGAACTATTCCGCTATGATCTCGGAGAGACGTTTTCCGATGAGACAGCGGTAGTGTTCGGCGAGATCGTGCGCGAGGACGGTCAGTGGAAGTTCCATGCGATCGGAGAGGGCTACAAGGGCGGTATCCTTACCCTGAGCCTTAAATACGGCGTATTCAAAAAAAGATGAACTTGAGCCGTCTCGTCATAAACTTATATGAGACCCGTTATCGGGTAACATACGGGCTTAAGCCCGAAAAATAAAATCGCATAAGCGATACAGGGAGGTAATTAGTTATGTCAGTTAATCTTACAAAGGGTCAGAAGGTCAGCCTTACAAAGGGCAATCCCGGACTTAAAAACGTTGTAGTCGGCTTGGGCTGGGACGTTAATGCATTCGATTCGGGCGCAGATTTCGATCTTGACGCATCGGCGTTCCTGCTCGGTGCAAACGGAAAGACGGCTGCTTCGACCGATTTCGTTTTCTACAACAATCTACAGCACCCCTCGGGCGCAGTTACACACACCGGCGACAACCTCACAGGTGAGGGAGAGGGCGACGACGAGTCGATCAAGGTAGATCTCTCGAAGGTTCCCGCAAGTGTGGAAAAGATCGCATTCACGGCTACTATCCACGAGGCTGAGGCAAGACGCCAGACCTTCGGACAGGTAAGCAACGCATATATCAGGATCTATGACGAGAACACGAATCAGGAATTGCTTCGTTACGATCTCGGCGAGGATTTCTCAATCGAAACGGCAGTAGTTTTCGGCGAGCTTTACAAGCACAACGGCGAGTGGAAGTTCAATGCTATCGGCAGCGGTTATCAGGGCGGCCTTGCAGCACTTTGCAGCAGCTTCGGAATTGAAGTAGGATGATGATCGGAGGTTGAAAAAATGTCTGTTAGTTTATCAAAGGGTCAGAAAGTCAGCCTTACAAAGGAAAACCCGGGACTCAACTCGATCGTTGTAGGCCTCGGCTGGGACGCTGCTCAGCGCAATACAGGCGGATTTCTCGGCGCACTTTTCGGTTCACAGCCTGCCGATATCGACTGTGACGCTTCCGCGATCATGCTTCAGAACGGCAAGTTCGTCAGCAAGTCGGATCTTGTTTACTTCGGCAATCTTCGGCACAGCTCGGGCTCTGTTCGTCACACGGGTGACAACCTTACGGGCGACGGTGAGGGCGATGATGAGCAGATCATCATCGATCTCCAGAATGTGCCGGCGCAGTACGACAGGATCGTAATTGTTGTAAATATCTACGCTGCATATCAGAGAAAGCAGGATTTCGGACTTATCAATAATGCGTTTGTCCGTATCGTTGATATGAAGACCGGCAGGGAAATGCTCAAGTATAATCTTTCAGAGAATTATGCGGGCATGACTGCTATGGTATTCGGGGAGATCTACCGTCACAACGGCGAGTGGAAATTCAACGCGATCGGCGCAGGTACACGCGACGGCTCGGTCAGTGAACTCGTAAAGAGATATTCCTGATACGAAGCAGAGTAAAAATAACGGGGAGCTGTTGCAAGTCTCCCCGTTATGTGGTACAATATGGAATGGTCGGAAAGAGCAGCTGAGCTTGATCGAAACGGCAGAAATGCATTTTTTTGATATCTTTTGATCTCCAAGGCAGCTTACTCTTCCGATAATTATAATTAACTCTTTATAATATTGGAGGGATTTTTTGTGAAGTACACTGGACTTACCGACCGGGAGGTCGAAAAGTCACGGGAAGAACATGGCTCTAACGTGATCCCCGATTCCGAACCTACCACGTTCTGGGCGGAATTTCTGGAGACGTTCAGCGATCCTATGATCAAGATTCTTCTTGTCATTGCGGCAATTATGATCGTGATGTTCTTCTTCGGCAAAGCTGAGATCTACGAGCCGATCGGAACGATTGTGGCTATCCTCGTTGTAGCTACCGTATCCGCAAAGACGGGCGTAGCGAGCGACACGAAGTACCGCGAGCTTAAGGAAAGCACGGAAAAGGACAAATGTAAGGCTTACAGAAACGGTCTCGTTACTGTCATCGACATGGACGACGTTGTAACAGGCGACAAGATCCTGCTCCAGTCGGGCGATAAGATCCCCGCTGACGGTATACTTGTAGACGGTAAGCTCAAGGTTGACAACTCCGCGCTCAACGGAGAAGCCGAGGAATGTAAGAAAACCGCAGCGTCCGAGGACGTGCAGCTTGCAGACGAGATCACGGGCGACACCTTCGTAGACGAGCATTCTCTTTTCAGAGGCGCAGTCGTATTTGACGGCGAAGGCGTTCTTGATGTCCGCAAGGTCGGTCTTAAGACTATGATGGGTAAAATGGCTGAGGAAATGCAGGAGGACGAGCCTGATTCGCCGCTTAAGGTCAAGCTTGCAAAGCTTGCTAATCAGATCTCGCTGTTCGGCTATATCGGAGCGACAGTTATCACGCTTCTTTACATCGCATACTTTATCTTCTTCCAGCCGACAGCAACGGGTACGGCAGGTCCCGCAGCGTTCTTCGGTCAGGATATCGGTATTATAGTTCAGAAATTCGTAGATGCAGTTTCTCTTGCAGTCGTTATCATTGTATGCGCAGTTCCCGAGGGACTTCCGCTGATGATATCTCTCGTGCTTATGCAGAATACATCGAAAATGCTCGATCATAATGTCCTCGTCCGCAAGGCGGAAGGTATCGAGACGGCAGGCTCGCTGAATATTCTCTTCTCTGATAAGACAGGTACTATCACAAAGGGCAAGCTTGAGGTCGTTGATTTCTTCACGGCAGACGGCAAGTCGATCAAGCTTGACGAGCTTTCTAAGCACAGCAAGGTAAAGGGTCTTGTCGATATCGCTATCGGTAAGAATACGCAGTCGATGTTTGACGATCATCACAAGGTCATCGGCGGCAACGCTACCGATCAGGCTCTAATGAAGTTCATCGGTGAGGAAGTATTTACAAATCTTGCGAAGCAGACCGAGTACGTAGTTACCGACGCACAGGGCTTCAACTCGACGAACAAGTTCAGCCAGGCTCGTATAGATCACCTTGAAAAGACGTTCTACAAGGGCGCGCCCGAGAGACTTCTTGCAAGCGCAAAGAGTTATCTCGATGCAGACGGCAACATAAAGCCGCTTGATAAGAAAGTCCTCGACAAGAAGATCGATGAGCTTGCCGAGAAGGCAATGCGTGTGCTCGCATTTGGTTACTCCGAGTCTAAAATGACAGAGAACAAGATCAACGATGATGTAGTTATCGTAGGTCTTGTAGGTATCCGTGATGAAGTTCGTCCCGAGGCTAAGGACGCTATCAAGGAAGTTCAGAACGCAGGCATTCAGGTAGTAATGATAACGGGTGACCGTCTCGAGACAGCAGTCGCTATCGCAAAGGATGCAGGCCTTCTCAAAAACAGCACAGATGTTGCTCTTTCCAGCGCACAGCTCAACTCCATGAGCGACGAAGTTGTAAAGAGCATGATCCCGAATATCAGAGTTATCGCAAGAGCGCTCCCGACCGACAAATCGAGAATGGTACGTCTCTGTCAGGAGATGAACCTCGTTGTAGGTATGACGGGCGACGGAGTAAACGACTCGCCTGCACTTAAGCGTGCAGATGTCGGCTTCGCAATGGGCAGCGGCACAGAGGCTGCAAAGGAAGCGGGCAAGATCGTAATCCTCGACGATAACTTCAAGTCGATCAAGGACGCTATCTGGTACGGACGTACTATTTATCATAATATCCTCAAGTTCTGCCGCTTCCAGCTCGTTATCAACGTAGCAGCGGTAGTAGTCAGCGCTATTGCACCGTTCTTCGGTATTGAAGAGCCGCTGAAGGTTACTCACCTTCTGTTCGTAAACCTCGTAATGGATTCACTTGGCGCAATTATGCTCGGAAACGAGCCTGCACTCGAGAAATATATGAAGGAGAAGCCGCGCCGCAGAGACGAGAGCATTATCTCCAAGCAGATGTTCGCTCAGATCGGCATTATGGGCGCATGGCTCACGGCTATCAGCTTCCTGTTCCTGAAGCTGCCGTTCTTCACACAGTTCTTTGAGAGAACACTTGCAAGTTATTCCGACACAGAGCGTGCTGTTCTCAAGCTCGGAACGGAAGTTACACCGAATGATATCCAGCTTACGGGATACTTCGTGCTCTTTATCCTTGCCGCTCTTGCAAACGGATTCAACGTCCGTGACAACGGCTTCGGCATTTTCAAGAGACTCAAGGACAACCCGAACTTCCTGAAGGTAATGTTTACGATCATCGCTATTCAGGCACTTATCGTTAACTGTGCGCTCATTCCGCTCGCACCGTTCAAGTTCATCGGCAATATGTTCAGCTGTGTACCGTTCGGCATCGCAGGCTGGGGCATCGTAGCTCTTCTTGCAGTTACAATGATCCCCGTTGACCTTATCAGAAAAGCGTGCGTTGCAGCGATCGGCAGCTCCGCAAGCGCCGAGGCAGCAGCAGACGCAGAGGAAAACCTCGATATTGCTCCCGTAGCAGTCAAGGTTCCGAAGGCTGAGAAGGCAGAGGAAAAGCCTGAGAAGAAAGCAGAGGAGAAGCCCGCCGATAAGAAGGAGAGCGCTCCGAAGCAGAACTCTCAGAACAAGCAAGGCGGAAACAAGCAGGGCGGTTCTAAGAAAAAGAAGAAGAAGTAATTCTTCGTAAATAAAAAAATAAAGCAGCTCGGTAATTCGGGCTGCTTTTTTGTTATGATGATAAATCGCTGTCGGGCTTTAGCAGTGATTATAACACAGATGTCGGTGCGGCGGGAAGGTGATCCGATACAAAGCGAGTTGCTTGCAATTTAAAAAAATGCCGAGTAAGAGCCTTACTGCGGAATAAACACAGCTCCCCACAATTATCAGCGGGGAGCATTTTGTTAATCAGCGTCTATTATCATGTGCAGTATCTCATAAAGCTGCTGCGCTTTTTCGGGTGGGAGCGCCATGCAGCTGCCGACTTTAAGCGGTATTTCGGCGGCATCATTTTTGAGCGCTCTGCCCTCGTCCGTGAGTGCGACTTTCACGCACCTCTCGTCACATTCACACCTTTCACGTCTCAGATAACCTCTCGCTTCGAGTTTTTTCAGCAGCGGTGTTACCGTGCCGCTGTCGAGTATCAGACGTTCGCAGATCTCGCTGACAGTGAGGTTATCCTCTTCCCAAAGCACGAGAAAAAGAATGTACTGAGTGTAGGTAAGCCCCAGAGGCTTCAGAAACGGCGTGTATGCGCCGACTGTTTTTCTCGCCGCCGCATAAAGCGGAAAGCAAAGCTGGTTCTTCAGCTTTAAAGCTTCGTTCGGATCGTATTCCATGTCTCATGCTCCTTGTTCTGTCTCAGATATTTGCGCAGGCTGCAAGCGCTGCGACCGCTCCGTCTGCCGCCGCTGTTGTGAGCTGGCGGACTTCTTTTGTGCGGCAGTCGCCCGCAACGTAGATGCCGTCTGTTTTTGTGCGGCAGTTTTCGCCTGCCGAAACGTAGCCCTTTTCGTCAAGCTCGACCGCATTTGCAAACGCGCCGTTGTCGGGCATCTGACCGATAGCTACAAACAATCCCGCAACGTTTATTTCTCTCTTGCTGCCGTCTTTTTTATTTGTTACCTCGACTGCGCCGAGCTTTTCATCTCCGAGGAGCTTTGTTACTATCGAGTCGAGCACAAATTCGACATTCTCCCGCGCTTTGAGCTTTTCAACGTCGGCTGCATCAGCGCGGAACTGATCTCTTCTGTGTATAACATAGACCTTATTGCAGTACTGAGAAAGGAAAAGCGCATCTTCAACTGCGGTGTTGCCTCCGCCAAAAACGGCAACGTCCTTTCTGCGAAAGAACATTCCGTCGCAAGTTGCGCAGTACGACACGCCGTGACCTATAAGCTCTTCCTCACGATCAATACCCATCGGGCGGTTCTTTGCGCCCGTTGCAATAATGACAGCCTTTGATTCATAGCTGTTGTTTTTAGTTGTTTTAACGACCTTAATCCCGCCTCGGTCTTCGATAGACGACGCAGCCTCATAAAATATCTCTGCTCCGAATGACGCTGCCTGTTCGTAGAGCTTCTGCGCAAACTCGAAGCCCGAAACATGAGGCATTGCAGGATAGTTGTCGATCTCGGGCGTGTTGACGATCTGACCTCCGTAAGTCTTCGCTTCAAGTAAGAGAACGCTCTTGCCCGAGCGGAGCGCATATATCGCTGCCGTAAGTCCTGCGGGACCTGCGCCGATTATCGTTATGTCCTTCATTTCGTACACCCCGCTGTCTTAAGCGTCTTTAACGAGCGCTTCAACTGCGTCCTGCGGGATAACGCCGACGCTGCGCTTAGCTTCTTTTCCGTCTTTGAAGACGATCAGGCAGGGGATAGAGCTGATCCCGTAGCGCTCTGCAAGATCGTACTCATCGTCAACGTTGACCTTGCCTACCTTGAAACCGTCGGCATTCTCACCGACACGGTCAACAACGGGGGAAAGCATCTTGCACGGACCGCACCACTCCGCCCAGAAATCAACGAGCACGGGAACGTCACTCTTCAGTACCTCTTTTTCAAAATTATCTGCCGTTAATACGATTGCTGCCATAATTATCTCTCCTTAAATAGTTTTTATCAGATGTTTTCTGCAAGAAGAGCGTCGATCTTGTTAAGATCTTCCATCGGCTCAAAGCGCGCGATGACCTCGCCCTTTCTGTTTACGAGGAATTTCGTGAAATTCCACTTGATGTTCGGGTTGTTCTTGTAATCCTTGTCGATCTTTTTGAGCATTGCGCTCATTGCTAAAGCCTTGGGACCTTTTCCGAAGCCCTTGAAGCCCTGCTGAGATTTGAGAAAGGTGTAGAGCGGAAGCTCATTCTCACCGTTGACATCGGACTTCTTCATCTGCGGGAATTGTGTCTTATACTTCAGAGTACAGAACTCGTGTATCTCTTCATCTGTGCCGGGAGTCTGTCCCATAAACTGATTGCAGGGAATATCGAGTACCTCAAATCCCTTGTCGTGGTACTTCTCGTACATAGCCTCAATGTCCTTATACTGAGGAGTAAAGCCGCAGCCTGTTGCAGTGTTCACCACAAGGACTACCTTTCCTCTGTAATTCTCCATCGAAAGAGCCTCACCCTTGGGTGTGGGAACCGAATAATCATAAAAACTGCTCATAAACCTGATCCTCCTGTCATAATTTTTGATCCAATGTAAGCAATTAGATTGTTTACAATTTAATTTTATCACACGTAATATGGCTTGTCAACACTTTTTTTAAAAAACTTTTTTTCCGATGTAGTATACCCGCTTAAGTCAAAGTTTATTAAAATGAAAAAATCGGCGAAAAATGCGATGATATGCGGGAATTGTAATCATTTTCTCGAAAAATGCAGAATAAGAAATAAAATAGATTGCAAACTGAGATTTTATTGTTACAATAATGTAATTATTGTATAAAAATAGTGTAATTTTTTAAGCGATATGGCGAAATTTTCTTTTTTTACAAAAAATCATTGAAATTTGGTTTCAAATGTGATAGATTTATATAGTAGAAAAATATTCCGTAGGTTTTGAAAATGGGGTTTGCAGAAAACCATACTGCAATGTACAGATTTTCAGACAACTAAACGTCAGTTTATTGTTAGGAGGAAAATTCAATATGGCTTTTCAGTTAGAGGAAGAATTCAACGGCAATCTGCCCGTAATTAAAGTTATCGGAGTCGGCGGCGGCGGCGGAAACGCCGTAAACCGCATGGTAGACAGCGGCGTTGCTTCCGTTGAGTTTATTTCGATTAATACCGACGATCACGTTCTTCAGATGTCCAAGGCGAACCAGAAGATCCACATCGGAGAGAAGCTTACTCACGGAAAGGGCGCAGGCTCTCAGCCCGCTATCGGTGAAAAGGCAGCTACAGAAAATGAGGACGAGATCGCAGCAGTTCTTAAAGATACCGATATGGTATTCATCACAGCAGGTATGGGCGGCGGAACAGGCACGGGCGCAGCTCCCATTGTTGCACGCATCGCCAAGAATATGGGTATCCTCACGGTTGCTATCGTTACAAAGCCTTTCGCATTTGAGGGTAAGCATCGTATGCAGCAGGCAGAGGCAGGTATCGAGGAGCTCAGAAAGAATGTTGACTCGCTCGTTATCGTTCCGAACGAGAGACTTAAGAAGCTCGACGATCTTCCGACGCTCACTCTCAAGAACGCATTCTCTATAGCAGACGACGTTCTCAAGCAGGGCGTTCAGAGTATTTCCGACCTGATCCTTGTTCCCGGTCTTGTTAACCTTGACTTTGCAGACGTAACGGCAGTTATGGCTGACGCAGGTCTCGCTCACATGGGCGTTGGCGTTGCAACAGGCGACGACAAGGCAGAGACAGCAGCTATCAAGGCTATCAGCTCTCCGCTTCTTGAGACAACGATCGAGGGCGCAAAGGGTCTTGTAGTCAATATCACAGCATCGCCCGATGTCGGACTCGAAGAGATCGACAAGGCTTCCACACTCATTACAAGCAAGGCTGATGAGGATGCAAACATCATCTGGGGTGCAGCTCTCAGAGATGATATGCAGGACAAGATCCAGATCACCGTTATCGCAACGGGATTCGGTACTGACGCTCCCGTTCCCGGTACACAGCCGAGAACTGAAAAAAAAAATAATGCACCTGTGATCGAGAAGACTGTCGAGGAGACGAAGACAGAGGAAACAACCGCCGAGGCACCCGTGCAGCAGGAGAAGACAGCGTCCGCCGAGCCTGAGAGAAGGACGGTCGAGATCAATGTCAACAAGACGGCAGAGCCGTCAGCTCCGAGAAAGAATGTTCCTCCCGTTGACGAGGACGACGCTTTCTTCCAGATCATGAAGATGTTCAATGACGATTGATTATAACAACGTATATATATATTGACAGAACAAACTTTGACAAAGAGCAGCCCTCGGCTTTACGGCCGGGGGAGCTCTTTTTTTAGCAAAGATCGACCCGCTCGCCCACCTGTGTTAAGAATTATTGAATTATGTAAACTTAGTTGAGTTTTTATTGACCGGGTTTGTGATTAATGATAAAATATAATTGTATAAAGACCTTTTCCGGGAGGTGAGAGCATGGTCGAAAGTATCTACGGAGAATATAAAGAAAAATTGCAGCTTATCCTTGACAATATCGTCGGAAGGCTCAGCGAGAATAACGATGAACAGTATAAAAAAACGGGGGACAAGCTCTATGAACACCTGATCGCCAGGGTGAAGAGCGATGAGAGTATGCGCGAGAAGTGCGAACGCAGAGGACTTGAAGCGAACGCCTACAATGCGCTTCACGAGCTGACCGACAGTATCGGGATCCGCATTGTCTGTTCATTTATCGACGATGTGTACGAAAATGTGCGGCTGATAAAGTCGCTGCCGAATATCGAGGTTGTTGTCGAGAAGGACTACATAAAACACGCAAAGCCTAACGGCTACAGAAGCTATCACATGATAATAAAGGTCACTGCGCCGTTTCCCGACGTGTGCGGCAATGATCCGGGCGAGTACTTCGTCGAGATACAGCTGCGCACGATCGCTATGGATTCGTGGGCAAGCCTTGAGCATAAGATGAAATACAAGAAAAATATTGCGGAGTCCGAGCTGATCGTCGCCGAGCTGAAACGCTGCGCCGACGAGCTTGCAGCCTGCGATGTTTCAATGCAGACTATCAGAAATCTTATCAAATACTCATAAAATACAAAGGGAGGCGGTAGTATGAAGCTGCTGCTTGCAGAGGACGAAAAGGACCTCTCAAAAGCGCTGACTGCGGTATTAACTCATACGGGATATTCCGTTGACGCTGCATTTGACGGTGTTGAGGCGCTTGAGTTTCTGGAAAAAAATGATTACGATGCGATCATCATGGATATCATGATGCCGAGAATGGACGGCATCGAGGCGCTTAAAAAAATACGCGAGAGCGGTGATTTCACTCCCGTGCTGCTGCTGACGGCGAAGGCTGAGATAGACGACAGAGTAACGGGACTTGATGCGGGAGCCGATGATTACCTTACCAAGCCGTTCGCTATCAAAGAGCTGATCGCAAGAGTAAACTCTATGACAAGAAGGAACGACAGCTATGCTCCGAAAAATCTCAGAGTGGGCTCGGTAACTCTCGATACGGAGAAGCAGGAGGTCACGAGCGAGAACTCTATAAGTCTTGCGCAGAAGGAGACAAAGCTGCTGGAATACTTTATGATAAATCCGGGCAAGGAGCTTACTACGGAGCGTATATTTGAGCACGTCTGGAAGGGCGACGAGGGAGTAAGTCACGATGTCGTCTGGATGTATGTCAGCTTTGTACGCAGTAAACTTCAGGCGATCAACGCCGATATAGAGATCACAGGCGAAAGAAACGGCAGCTATTCGCTGACGCTTATCTGACGGGAGGTACGTATGAAACGACTTCGCCGTACTTTTATCGGTATAGCGTCGGCTGCGGTGCTCCTTGTGCTGACGCTCGTTTTGCTCTCGCTTTATGCCGTAAATACGGTTACGAATTACGGAGAGATATTTTCCATAACAGAGTATATCATAGAGCATAGCGGAAGACTGCCGCATATCGACCTGAAAAAGGAGACGGTCACCGACTTCTCCGTCTATGACGAGCTTCAATATGAAACGAGATACTTCTCCCTTTTGACTGACGACAAGGGGAATATTATCAGCGGAAACTTCGACCATATTGCGTCGGTTGACAACAACGATGCCGACAAGCTGCTCGAAAGTATCAGCGAGGCGACTTCGCGTCCGATGCTGACGAGGATATTCTCGGATCCTCGTAAACGCGGCATTATCTTCGGCACCGACAGCGATTTTGCTTATATGCGAAAGGAGCTTGACTCAAACGAGCTTGACCGAAAGATCCGAAGCGAAACATTCTATAAGAACAACGTGGAGAATGCAGTCGAGCTTGCCGAAAACGGCGGCAGCATTATCGTGTTCCTGGACTGTTCGCGGCGTATCCTCGATATGCGCTCACTGAGGATCTCAACTTTCGTTATCGGAGTCGTCTGCTTCCTGATATTCTTTATGATAATCACACTTTACTCCAGACGCGCGATACAGCCGTATATCGAGACACAGGAGAAACAGCGTCAGTTTATCACGAATGCGGGTCACGAACTGAAAACTCCGCTGACGATCATCTCCGCAAATATGGAAGTGCTCGAGATGATGAACGGCAAGAGCGAGTGGATCGACAGCACTCTCAATCAGGTCAAACGACTGACGGGGCTTGTAAGCGATCTTATCACTATAGCGCGAACCGAGGAGTATTCCGACGACAACGAAAAGCTCGGTGATACTGTAGATGCGTCTGCGATCGTAAAGGAGCTTGCCGACGGGTTCAGACCTGTTGCTGAAAAGGAATTCAAGCGTATAGAGATGTACATAGACGAAGGAATAACGCTGACGGGCAACAAAAAAATGCTCTGCGAGCTGTTTTCTATTCTGATCGACAACGCTGTGAAGTACTGTGACGACAGGGGAGTTATAAAGATAGAGCTGCATTCGAGAAAAAAAGGCGGCTTGCAGTATATCGTATCGAATGATTACGCAGACGGAAAGACAGCTGATTATTCGCGCTTCTTTGAGCGCTTCTACCGTGGCGATACATCGCATAACAGCGAAAAAGCAGGTTACGGGATCGGGCTTTCAATGGCAGAGTCGATCACAAAGCTGCATAAGGGCAGGATAAGCGTCAGCTGGTCAGACGGAGTGATCTCCTTTTCTGTCATAATCTAAGGAGCCACTGAATAAATTACGTCCTGTGGACTGAGCACCAAACTTGTTTGCATCTTTCGGTCAAATTGAACTCAAAAGCCTTGAAATACGTCAGGCGGGTATGCACCCGCTTGCAAGTGCGCGCCGAAGATTTCAAAACAAATGTGATTCCGGACGCGGATTCAGCTAACGCAGATCATGAGCTGCAACGCGTGATTGTCGGCGGGCACTGCCCGCGAAATCTGACTGCGCAATTTTGGCACTCGATTTAATCAGTGTCTCCTTAAAAACAAAACTCCGATGAGAGACAACGCTCTTCATCGGAGTTATTTTCGTTTATGCGATCAAAGATCAGGGATCATTTCTCGGCAAGGATCTCTGCGATAAGCTCGCGTTCGTCCATGTGATATTTTACACCCTTGATCTCCTGGTAGTCCTCGTGTCCCTTGCCTGCGAGTACGATGATATCACCGTCACAGGCGTTCTTTATGCAGTAGCGGATAGCGTCCTTGCGGTTCGGTATCTTGACGTATTTGCCGTCGGTCTTTGCAAGACCGATCTCGATGTCTGCAAGGATATCCTCAACTTCCTCGAACCGGGAATTATCTTCTGTAATTACCGAAAGGTCGGAGAGCCTGCCCGATGTCTCACCCATTTCATATCGGCGGATCTTCGGACGGTTGCCGCCTGCTCCGAACATTGTGATGAGTCTGTTGGGGTTGTACTTGCGCAGCGTTGTCAGTACGTTTTCCATGCTCAGAGCGTTGTGCGCGTAGTCGATCAGGAGCGTGAAATTATCGCTGACGTGTACAGGCTCGACTCTGCCCTTGACCTTGACTTTTTCAAGACCGCGGCAGATCGCATCTTTATCTGCGCCGCAGTGACGGCAAACGGCGATAGCGCCGAGCGCGTTGTAAATATTGAACTTTCCGGGCACGCCGACGTTGACTCTGTAGCTGTCGTAGCCGTTTACGTCGAAGGATACACCGAGAAATCCCGGCTTCCTTGTAAGCTCTCCGTTTGAAGCATAAACGTCGCAGGTCTCGTCAAAGCCAAAGGTCTCAAGCTCACACTGTGCGTCTTTGACAACGCTGTCAAAGACCTGACTGTCGCGGTTGATAAGCCCGAGTCTGCACTGCTTGAACAGAAGCTTTTTGCACTCGAGATATTCCTCCATCGTTGCGTGCTCTGCATCGCCGATGTGGTCGTTAGAAAAGTTTGTGAACAAGCCGTAATCGTAGAATACGCCGTCTGTTCTGTGCCACTTGAGTCCGAGCGAGGACGCTTCTATAACGAAAGCCTTGCAGCCCTCGTTTACCATGCGGCGCAGCGCCTGCTGAATTTCAAATGATTCGGGCGTTGTATTGTTCGTTTTATATATCTCATCACCGATGACGATGCCGAGTGTGCCGATCGTTCCCGTCTTGATACCCGCCTCTCCGAGTATAGACTGTATCATGGCGGCGGTCGTCGTTTTGCCCTTTGTACCTGTGACGGCGATAGAGATCAGTTCCTTGGCGGGATTTCCAAAGTAGTTTGCGGAGAGAACCGCGAGAGCAGCGCGCGTATCGGGAACTTTAACAACTGTCTCGCATTCGAGATCGTCGATCGGATCGCTGAGAACTATCGCTGAGGCGCCCTGTTCAACAGCTGATCTTGCAAATTTGTGTGCATCTACGTTGTAGCCCTTGAGACAAACGAAAACATCGCCCGCTCCAACCTTGCGGGAGTCGTAAACGAGATTGTTTACATCAATGTCTCCGCCCTTGATGTATGTGTGATCTGTGTTTTGAAGCAATGCGGAAAGTTTCATAGATCGTTCTCCTTTAAATAAAAGTAAATAATAGACTATCGGTACTCGGAATAGCCACCCTTTTCTGAATGCTGTCTTTCAGTGTCGGATATGTAATAAATTATTAAAAATGTACAGAATTTTTTCAATTTGCTATTGATTTACAGAGGGAAATGCTGTATAATATATAAATATAGAGGACGGTCGGGGAGTATGCCCTCCTTCCGAACCCGAGTGATTCGCAGCGGCTTGATTTCTGTGTTTCTTTATATATTAAGATACTACTTTATCGTTCGATTGTCAATGCATTGCCGCTTGAAATAAGTACATGCCGCTACTTGATCGTTTCATTGCTTTGTGAGTGGATGCTTTTTCAGCGTGAAAAACTTCGGTTGGACACTCTTTCAGGAAAGTGTAACAATTGATTGTGAATATCCACAAAAGAGAGCCGAAAAAGAAAAGTTTTTCTAATTTTTTTTGATCTGACGCTTTTTGAAGTATCGAATAAGAAAGAAACCGAAGAAAATGATTGTGAAATTTTCACAAACTGTTTTTGGAAGAATTGCAAAATTATTTAATGGCTGATTTGTGCAATGTGATATAATCAAGGTTTCAAGTGTACAAATTGCACAATTTTTTATCCATAATATATTTAGAGCAATAAAAATGTATAAAGATATTGCAAAAAAGCTGTGCATATGTTATTATTTATGTAGTGACGCTGCTGTGCTTTATGGCACATTTCAATATTTTTGTCTTGTGTGCTTCGATAAGCGGCAGCTCAGGGGCGAAAGCCCGGGTAAACTATACATTATTTTATTTTTCAGAAAGAAGGAAAAAGAAAATGAACAAGACAAAAAGATTTTGTGCGATTGCACTCGCAGCTATGATGGCTGTTACTGCATTTGCAGGCTGCGGCCCCGCTGCAACAACGGACACAGGCACAACGGCTTCGACAGCTACGGGCGGCGACACAACAACTCCCGCAGATGACGGCACAGGCGACCCGCTCGGCGGTGAGGGCGCTGCAGGCCCGATCAGCCTTAAGGTTTGGGGCCCTGACGCAGCTCAGGATCTCCTCAAGTCACAGTGCGCTAAGTTTGCTGACAACATGAAGGCTTACGGCGACATCTCGATCGAAGTAGTTCCTCAGGGCGAGGCTGACTCCGCTACACAGGTTCTTACAGACCCATCCGCATCAGCAGACGTATTCGGCTTTGCTTGCGACAACCTCGATAAGCTCGTTACAGCAGGCGCGCTCCTTCAGGTTACAGGCGGCGACCTTGACTTCGTAAACAACTCCAACACAGAGTCTTCCGTTGCAGCAGCAACAAAGGACGGCTCAGTTTGGGCATATCCCGAGACGGGCGACAACAGCTACATCCTCGTTTACAACAAGAAGTACGTTTCCGACGAGCAGGCTAAGACTCTCGAGGGCACACTCGAGGCTTGCAAGGCTGCTAACAAGAAGTTCGCTATGGACGCAGGCAACGGTTACTATTCCTGCATCTTTATGTTCACAGGCGGCATGAAGATCGACGGCTTTGAGGACGACGGCGAGACACAGAAGTTCACGGATTATGACGAGACAAAGATGGTTAAGACGGTTCTCGCATTCCAGAGCATCTTCACACAGTACAGAGACATCTTCCTCAACGGCGACGTTACAAAGGTAGTTGACGGCTTCAAGTCCGACACAGTTGCAGCCGGTATCGACGGCTCCTGGAACTTCTCCGCAGCTAAGGCAGCACTCGGCGACGACGCAGGCTTCGCAATTCTTCCGACAATCGATGTTGACGGCGAGGCCCTCCCGCTTATCAGCATGTTCGGTTACAAGCTTCTCGGCGTAAACTCCAGCACACTTTATCCGAATACAGCTATCGAGCTTGCTAAGTTCCTCTCCGGCGAAGAGTGCCAGGCAGAGAGAGCTGCAGAGCTCAACTGGGGTCCCTCGAACAAGACAGTTGCAGAGAGCGAATCCGTAAAGTCGGACGCTGCTCTTAACGCTATCCTCAGCCAGCAGGCTAACTCTGTTGCACAGGTTGGTATCGCTCCTTCGTTCTGGACTCCTGTAGGCGCATTCGGCAACAAGGTAGTAGACTTTGACAATCCTCTCACAGAGGACTCTGCACTTGAACTTATCAACCAGACAAAGGCTAATGTAAGAGACGAGTAATCTACGTTTCAACGTGATTTACCGCACAGATTCATCGGTACGGGCAATCGGGCATTGCTCATTGCCCGTATCTTTACGCAGAAACTTAGGAGAGTGAGCTAATGACATTTATTGAATACAAGTCACTTACTCCCACACAGCAGGTCATCTATAAGATTAAAGAGTTTTTTTCACTTCTTCCGGGCAGGATCAGAGCTTTCTTTGCTGCTATCGGTAAATTCTTTAAGAACATAGGTGTAGCTTTTGCTAACGGGCTTAAGGGCTATGGACAGAGGTTCTCCAAGGGCGACGGAAGCACAAAGCTTTCGTATCTCGTAATGGGCTTCGGAAACCTTACAAGAGGTCAGGTAGGCAAGGGTCTTGCGTTCCTGGCAGCAGAGGTTCTGTATTTCATCTTTATGTGGAATTTCGGCCTCGTATACTTAAACAAGTTTGATACGCTCGGTACAGTTCAGTCTCATCAGGAGATCAACCCGGCAACGGGCAGACCTCAGCTGGTACCCGGCGATAACTCGATGCTTATCCTGCTCTACGGTACGATGTCGATCCTTATAACCATCGTATTCATCTTTGTTTATGTAGCAAACACAAAGTCGGCATACGAAGCAGAGCAGACTCAGAAGGCAGGTAAGAAGACTCTTACACTCAAGGAAGAACTTGCAGACTTCCTCGACGGCAAGTATCACGTCACACTTCTTGCAACTCCTGTACTTCTTATTTCCGTATTTACAATTCTTCCCCTCGTGTTCATGATCCTGATCGCATTCACAAACTACGACAGATCACATGTTCCTCCGGGAAATCTTTTCACATGGGTCGGTCTTCAGACGTTCCGCGATGTATTCAAGGTATCTGAAGGCGCCAGCAAGGGCTACACATTCGTACAGCTCACAAAGTGGACTGTAGTATGGGCGATTTTCGCTACATTTACAAACTATATCATCGGCATGGTACTCGCTCTGATGATCAATAAGAAGAGCATCAAGCTTAAGGCACTCTGGAGAACGCTTTTCGTTATCACGATCGCTGTTCCTCAGTTCGTATCGCTTCTTCTTATGCAGCAGATCCTTCAGGACGACGGTCCGATGAAGATCATCCTCGGACCCGATGGTCTCGGTCTCGTAGGAGCGGACTTCTCGTTCTTCAACAGTACGGCGCTGGTTGCACGAGTCACGGTTATCATAATTAACATGTGGGTCGGCGTACCGTACACGATTCTCCAGACCTCCGGTATCCTTATGAATATCCCCGAGGATCTTTATGAGAGTGCAAGGATTGACGGTGCAACTCCTGTTGTACAGTTCTTCCAGATCACACTTCCTTACATGCTCTTCGTAACGACTCCTTACCTTATTCAGACATTCGTTGGAAATATCAATAACTTTAACGTTATTTATCTCCTTACAAACGGCGGTCCGAGCACCCCGGATCTTTATCAGGCAGGTCAGACCGACTTGCTTGTAACATGGCTGTTCAAGCTTACCATGGACAGTAATGACTACAACACCGCAGCAGCCGTAGGTATCCTCGTGTTCATCGTCTGCGCAACTCTGTCACTCATTACATTCAACCTGTCCAAGTCTTCAAGAAATGAGGAGGAATTCTCATGATAAAAAGCTACAAGTTACAGAGAACGATCGCAGACGTAATTATTTACGTGATTCTTGGCGTACTTGGCGTTATCTGGGTAAGCCCTCTGGTATGGCTTCTTGCTCATTCTTTCCGTAAAGAAGGCGGCGTATCCGTACCTTACCTTTTCCCGAAAGAGCTGACACTTGACAACTACAAGGCGCTTTTCGATACCAGCGGAACATTTGACTACCCGCGTTGGTTCCTCAATACGTTCGTAGTTGCAGTTTTTGCCTGCATCATCTCTACACTTTCCGTACTTATGGTATCTTACACATTCTCGAGACTTCGCTTTAAGTCCCGTAAAATGTTCATCAACATCGGTATGATCCTCGGAATGTTCCCCGGATTTATGACCATGATCGCTCTTTACTATCTTCTCAAGGCGATGAACCTTACACAGACTCTTCTTGCACTCGTTATCTGCTACTCCGCAGGTTCCGGACTCGGATTCGCTATTTCGAAGGGCTTCTTCGATACGATCCCGAGAGCGCTTGACGAGGCCGCTACGATCGACGGCGCAACGAAGAACCAAATCTTCTGGAAGATCATTATCCCGATGTCGAAGCCGATCCTCGTTTATACGGTGCTTACATCCTTCATCGGACCGTGGTGCGACTTCATCCTCGTAAGAATTATTATGGGTGATAAACGTGACAACTACACCGTTGCTATGGGTCTGCAGAAGATGGTCGACAGAGAGTATAAGCAGGCATACTTCAAGCAGTTTCTGTCCGGCTCCGTACTCGTTGCTATTCCGATTACGATTCTCTTCCTCAGAATGCAGAATTACTATGTTGAGGGTGTAACAGCAGGCGGCGTTAAAGGTTAATCTGCAAATTTCATATTTTGAATTGACTTGTTTTCAGACGTCGATTCAGCGGCGTTGAATGATACTTAGCTCATTCTTGCGGCATCTGCCTGTTTTTGGCGGGTGCCGCTTTGCCGTTTTTATGGAATAAAAAGAAGCGGAAGTGAATAAAATGGCTAACAGCATACAACATATACGATAAACGTTATTGCAAAATATATTTTTTTTGAAAAGTAAAAAAAACTCTTTACAAATTTGTTATAAGGTGATAAAATAAAACAAAGTGGTTTATTCTATCGCTTTACGATTTCAAATCGAACGGAATTATATTAGGAGGTAAACAACAATGAAAAAGATTCTCGCAGTTCTTCTCTGCGCTATGCTCGTTTCTTCCACTGCAGCATTTACGGCAAGCGCTTATGACAGCCCCGAGCTTCATCCCGGTGATTCTGACACAGATCCCAGAGGTGGCAGCGATGATGAATCCGGCAAGCCCGAAAAGAACACGGATACAGATAAGACAAGCAGCGACACCAGCAAGCCCGGTTCTGCAGCAAGCACATCGCCTAAGACGGGTGCTCCTGTTTCCTACGGTGTTCTGATGGCTGCAGCAGCTCTCGCTTTCGGCAGCATTGCACTCTCTTCTAAGAAGAAGATCGAAGAGGAATAATTTAAGCTAAAATGAAAAAAGACAGAAAAAAGCTATGGGCAGCTGTCTGGGTAGTGTCTATCGTGCTCGTGATAACGGCTCTTTCAGTGCTGTGTATTTATCTGTACAGGATGTACACGGCGGGGAAGTCGTATGACGATATCAGCCTGATAATGTCCGAGGGCAGGACTGAAACGCAGGATGCTCCCATTAGCTCTTTGATGTCGGAGACCGATACCGCAGCGGACTTTTCCGAAGCCTCCGAAACTGATTCGAAGACGAAGAAATCCGATGCGGTCAACGGTGATGTGAATTTCACGGAGTTATGGAAGATCAACACGGATATTTATGCGTGGATCTCGATTCCTAATACAAACATCAACTACCCCGTTCTTCAGACAGACGGGGATGATGCTTTTTATCTGGAACATAACTACAAAAAAGAATACGAATTTGCGGGCAGCATTTATACCGAGAAACTCAACAGGAAGGATTTTTCCGATCCGAATACAGTTCTTTACGGTCATAATATGCTCAACGGGACCATGTTCCGTCATCTTCACAATTTCCGCGACCCGGATTTCTTTGCTGCCAATCCATATATTTACATCTACCTTCCCGAGCGGACTCTGACATACGAGATTTTTTCGGCTTACGAATACGATGACAGGCATATCTTATACTCGTTTGATTTCAACGACAAGCAGGTTTTTGCCGAGTATCTTGATTATGCGACAAATCCCACTAATTCTATGATGTACAATACAAGAGACATAAGTGTCACTGCCGATGACAAGATCATTACACTGAGCACCTGTCTCGGAAATATCGATACGTCAAGATATCTTGTTCAAGGAGTTCTGATAAGCGATGAGCCGGCAAAAGCAAACAAGCAGTGATATCCCGAGCAGAAGCGTCTCGGACAGCACTTCGTCACGATCAAAATCCGAAAAGACTAAAAATAATAAGGGACTTAAAATATTCGGCGTCATAGCTGCCGTCATCATTGGTTTATTGGTGATCGCTGCCGTGACGCTGATTGTTCTTATGTACATCGGTCAGAAAGCCGCAGTCGGTTCAAATAAGAATGTTGTTCTCGATGTCCCGAGCGAGACCGAAGTCACAGTCGAAAAAGCTGAGACCGACTCCGACTCAAATACGTATGTCTATTATAAAGGAAAGAAGTACGTCTACAACGACAAGGTTACGACAATCCTTTTTGCAGGAATAGACAAGCACGCCGACGAGCAGCTCGGTACTTTCGGTACAGCAGGACAGGCTGACTGCATTATAGTGGGCGCGCTTAATACCGAGAACGGGAAGTACAAGCTTATGGCGCTCTCGAGAGATACTATGGTCGATGTCAACATTCTTGATGCCGACGGCACGTTTAAGGGGACAGAGAATAAGCAGATCTGCCTTTCGTACGCTTACGGCGACGGCAAAGAGAAGAGCTGCGAAAATTTGAAAAAATCGGTTTCCCGCGTTCTTATGGGTATCCCTGTGAACAGTTATGCGGCGATTGACCTTGACGCGATCCCGATTCTCAATGATGGTGTAGGCGGCGTTACGGTCAATGTGATACAGGACCTCAGCTTCAGGGATCCTGCGCTTACAGAAGGCTCAAGGGTGACTCTCTACGGAACGCAGGCGGAGACTTTTGTTCGTTACAGAGATATCAACGGCGATGAAAATCAGAACAATTTGAGAATGGATCGCCAGAAGGAGTACCTGACCAACTTCATCAAGCAGACTCTCAAACTGACGCGCGATGATATAAAGACTCCCGTTCGCCTGTACAACAGCATTGACGGTTATCTTGTGACGGACATTGATGTTCCGATGATAACATATTATTCGAGCATTTTCCTGAAAACCGGATTTTCTGCTGACGATAATCTTATAAAGATCCCGGGCAAAACAACACACGGTGAGGAATATGCGGAGTATCATATAGACAACGATGCATTGTTCGAGATAATTCTTGATACATATTATACGGAAGTAACTAATTAACAGAACGGTGGTGATCCCCTTGAAACTGAAAAAAGGCTTTGTAACTTACGTTTCCGACGGTGAGCAGCTTATGGTAGCGGCAGGTCCTGCGTCTAAGCTCTTTCACGGAATGGTGAAAAGCAACGAGACTGCGGCATTTATTGTGGATAGACTCAAGAAAGAAACGACAGTCGATCAGATCACAGACGCACTTCTCGAAACGTATGATGTCCCGCGTGAAATTGCAAAGAGAGATACGGAAAAGGTCATCGATACGCTTCGCTCGATAGGGGCGATAGATGAGTGATAAGGTTCAGCTCAGCTATGAAGAAGTCCTCGAGTTGGAGGGCAAGCTCGTTGCGATAAACAAGGGACGCAGCATGATGCCGCTGCTGCGCGAAGGGCGCGACCTGATGGTGATAGAGAAAAAAGGTACACAGCGCTGCAAAAAGTATGACGCCGTTCTTTACAAAAGCGGAGAAAGGTACGTTTTGCATCGTATCATAAAGGTTCGTGAGAACGATTATGTAATCGTCGGAGACAACTGCCGAAGGCTTGAATACGGTATCACGGACGAAGATATTATTGGAAAGCTGACAGCCGTTGTGCGAGGAGGTAAGCGGGAGCTGAAAATGAATTCAAAGCTTTGCCGCTTTTACGCTCATCTGTGGTGTGATTTTTTTCCGATCCGCGCAGCTTTAATACTCCTGCGTGAAATGGCGGGTAAGTGCCGACGATTTGTGAAAAGTCGCTTTATGAAGTGACGGCGGACAGTAAACAAAGTGAATATCCATTGCGGTGCGCAATGGTTGTGAAAGGCAGAGGAACGGCATATTCTCTGCCTTTTTTGTGTATTATTCTGTGAAGGTAAACCGTACAAACATTTTAAAATCCGTCAGAAAAAATTCAGAAATCTATCACAAAGAAACCCGAAAATGCTCTTGACAGAATTTAGTTTTCATTCTATAATGATATCAACAGGATTACGGAAATTTACACAATTATTAGTTCATAGTCAAATTGATTTTGGATTAAACTCCATTTCGATTAGCCCTTTGTTCAACAGTTATAAAATCCCAACTTAATATTTGTGTAAATCGCCAAATCTAAGTGAGTGTAACGAACATTTCACGACTGAGAAACGATCACAGACGAAAGCTTCCTACAGGGCGGACGTGATGTGACCGAGACAGAGCAGATTTTGAATAGTTTGAATAGGAGGAATTAACAATGAGCTTAAAAAGAACGATGTGCGCGCTGCTCGCAGCTTCAATGATGACAACGGGCTTTGCGGCACTTCAGGGAACAGCTTCGGCAGCAACTGTCGAGAACGAGTCCGGCGCAGAGGTTACAACGGAGGAATCCGGCGCAAATTACGGTCTCGCAACATCTATCGAAAACGGTAATATTCTTCATTGCTTCAACTGGAAACTCAGCGACATCAAGGCAGAGCTTCCCAACATTGCAGCAGCAGGTTATACATCTGTACAGACCTCGCCTATCCAGTCTCACAACTCGACAGGCGCTTGGTACTGGCTGTATCAGCCGCTCGGATTCAGCATCGGCAACGAGATCGGTTCTTACGAGGATCTTAAGTCCCTTTGCTCCGAGGCTGACAAGTATGGCATCAAGGTCATCGTTGACGTTGTTGCCAACCACCTTGCAGGCTGGAAGGACGGTACTTGGGCTAACGATATCGAGTCCGGCATGAGACAGAGCTACTACTTCCACAATGAGGGTGCTTGCTCCAACTGGGATAACCGCTACGATGTAACACACAAGAACATCGGTATGCCTGACCTTAACTCCGAGAATTCGGATGTTCAGGGTATCGTTGCAAATATGGTAAACAGCCTTAAGGATGCAGGCGTTGACGGTATCCGTTGGGATGCTGCAAAGCACATTGGTCTTCCTTCCGAGAGCTGCAACTTCTGGCCGGCAGTCACGAAGGCAGGTCTCTACAACTACGGTGAGATCCTTGACAACCCCGCAGGCAACAGCGGCGATGATTACAACGCAAGCCTTATGAAAGAGTACGGTTCGCTCATCGGTGTTACGGACGCTACATACAGCGGCACTGTAACGGGCGCAATCAGAGACGGCGGCGTTCCCAGCGGCTACGGCAACTGGACAACAAAGGGCGTTGCAGCTAACAGAGTAGTTTATTGGGCAGAGAGCCACGACACATACTGCAACAACGGTTGGACAAACGGCCTCAGCACATACATTATGAATAAGGCATACGCAGTAGTAGGTTCGAGAAACGGCAGCCAGGCGCTTTATCTCTCCAGACCGTTCGAGAAGAACCACGACTCCATTATGTACGGCGTAAAGGGCGACACAACCCAGGCATTCTCAACTGAGGTCAAGGCAGTTAACCAGTTCCGCAACGCTATGGGCACAAAGGAAGACTACTACCTCAGCTCCAACGGCTGCGCAGTTATCACCCGTAAGGGCGGCGGTGCAGTTATCGTAAAGGGCAACGGCACAGGCAACGTTTCCGTAGAGAACGGCGGCGGCTATGCAACTCCCGGAACATACAAGGACGTTATCTCCGGCAACACATTTACAGTTACATCTTCTACGATCTCCGGTGACATCGGCAACACAGGTATCGCAGTTATCTACGATGCAAGCGTAACACCCGATCCGACACCCGATCCCACTCCCGTCCCGACACCGGATCCTACTCCCGATCCGACACCTTCAGGCGTAAACGTTTACTTTGACAACAAGGCTTACAACTGGAGCAATGTATACGCATACGTTTACAACGGCGACGGCGAATCGGCTACAAGCATGGCTTCCTGGCCGGGCGTTAAGATGACACAGACAAACTCCGAAGGCTACCTCGTACTCAGCGTTTCCGGTTTCGAAAACGGTCGCGTTATCTTCAACGACGGTACAGGCAGCGATCAGAACAGATATCCCGCAGATATGCAGCCCGGTATGGAGATAGGTAATGCATCGCATCTCTTCACATCAGGCTATGCATGGAATCTTTACACAGAGCCTACTCCCACACCCGATCCGATTCCGGATCCCGACCCGACACCCGACCCGACACCCGATCCCGATCCTACTCCGGACCCCGATCCTACACCTGACACGAAGATCACAGTTCTCAACGGCGACGCTAACCAGGACGGCAATGTATCGCTCAGAGACGCTTCCTTCACACTCAAGGCTACAGTCGGCAAGGCTACATTCTCGGGCAACGGCAAGACGGCAGCAGATGTTGACGGCGACGGCAGTGTAACGGCTACAGACTCACTCGCTATCCAGAGATATGATATCGGTATTGCTTCGAACAACATCGGCAGCAAGGTATCTAAGACAGCGATCTGAAATTAAACAGTATATAGTGTTATAACTCCTATATTCAATTTTCGGCAGGCAGGGAATGAGGAAACTCGTTTCCTGCTTTGCTTTATGACGATAAAAAAACTCCCGACAGGTCTGTTGCCTATCGGGAGTTTATGTTGATTATAGTTTATCGGTCGTTGTAGAGCTTCTGATTTTCCATGCTCTCCGCCATGAGTCTCTGCATAAGACCGGGCTTTTTTTCCTTAGCAGGCTTGACCTTCTTGCCTCTGTATTTCTCGGCTGCCGCCCAGGCCTTCTGAAGCTCCTCTGACATCTCGCGTTTGATAGCTTCCTTCTGCGCTCCGTCTGTGATAGAGTTGAGGATAACTATTGTGATGAGCGGACGGGTGTCAATGTCGCCGTAAGAATACTGACCCGAAAGAACCTCGGCGAGTTTGTCGATCTCTCGGTCGCTGCCCGAATTGAGAAGCTCCTGTACCTTTGGAACGATATGTTCCTTTGTAAAAGTAACGGTTCTGAATTCTTCGTAGCTCTCCTGTTCCTCACGGATCTCGTCCCTGAGCTCGGGGAAGACTGCCATAAGTCTTTTGGAGAAGAAAACAGGATCTCCGTTGCCGTCGTCGCTGTCTTTCTTCTTCTTCTTTTTCTTCTGAGTTGTCTGCTTGAAGACGGGTGCGGAGACATTGTCCACAAAGTCATTTCCGATCGAGTCGGCTTCCTTCTCGGAATCGGTCTCGGGATCAAACATCCATGTTGCGATCGTTTTCCACTCGTTGTCGGGAGCACCGTCGTTCATATCGCAGGAACGGAGCACCATGTGTTTCTTGTCCATGTAATAGATAACGGAATAAGCGGTCGTCGCTCCCGTATATAATTTAACAAGCTCCCTGGAATCGGCGCTCGTTACGTTCTGAGCCGTGAAGCCCTGGGGTGCCACGGCAGCTTCGAACTTCTTGTTTACTATTTCAAATGCCTTTTCAATAGTCGCCATTGACTTAACATTCCTTTCGTATTCTCTGAAAATTTACGATCCACTCTAAATTATAACCTATAAAACGCAATTTGTCACTACTTTTGAGAGTATTTTTTTGATTTGTAATTGCACAAGGGGCAAGTTTATGGTAAAATAAAAGAGTATCAACATATTTATCCGCATTGCAGGAATTACGTCGGCGTATTGTCGGCGCTCAATAGATGGAGGTTTCTTATGTCTGAACAGCCAATCGGCGTTTTCGATTCAGGTCTGGGCGGTCTTACCGCGGTAAAGCAGCTCAGAGCGATAATGCCGCACGAGAATATAGTTTATTTCGGCGATACCGGCAGAGTGCCTTACGGCAACCGAAGCACGGCAACTATCAGCCGTTACGCAAAGCAGGACGCGCGTTTTCTTCTAAGTCATGATGTTAAGATGGTCATTGCCGCATGCGGTACCGTCAGCTCGACTGTGCTCGATCTCGGAGAATGTCTGCCTGTTCCATATATCAATGTTATACTGCCGACGGCGGCTGCGGCTGTCGAGGCTACTAAAAACGGCAGGATAGGTGTTATCGGCACGCGCGCCACGATAGGAAGCTGCTCGTATAAAAAGGAAATAGAGAAGCTCGACAGCAGTATTCAGGTCTTTCAGAGAGAATGTCCGCTGTTTGTTCCGATCGTTGAGGAGGGCTTTATCTCTCCTGACGATCCGATCGCGAAGCTGACTGTTGAGCGTTATTTAAAGGAGCTGAAGGACCAACAGGTAGATACTCTGATATTAGGCTGTACGCACTATCCGATACTGAAGCCTGTTATCGGAGAATATGTCGGAATGGACGTAAAGCTCATAGACAGCGGCAAGGAAACTGCGATCTATGCATCGAAGCTGCTCAAAGAGAAAGGACTGCTCAACGACAGCGTATCGGAAGGTGACTGCGGTTTTTACGTCAGCGATCGCACAGAAGACTTTACGAACACAGCCTCGATCTTCCTCAATTCGAACATCGGAGAAAATGTCGAGCGAGTAGATATATGGAATTATTAGCTAACTTTCATCAATTGAAATATGGTGCAAGGATGTGATGTATTGAACGAACGCTATCTTATAACTGTGCAGGGAACTCAGGCTGTTGACGGAGAAAGCGAGACGGAGGAGCTGACCACAACAGCGGAATATACCGAGCGCGGCGGCAAGAAGCTGATAAAATACCGTGAATACGGAACTAACGAAACTCAGGCGGATATTGTCGTTACAAATCTCGTGAAGATAGACGGAGATACGGTGTCTCTGACAAAGCGTGTTGACGGGAGAACGGGGCAGATGATCTTCGAATGTGGGAAGCGCCACCAGTGTATGTATGCAAACGAGGTCGGAAATCTGACGCTCGGGATCTACACTGAGTCGCTCGTTGACAAGCTCAGCGCCGAAGGCGGCACGCTTGAGATCGATTATACAATAGATTTTAACGGCGGGTTTGAAAGTGAGAACCACATTCTTATCACGCTGAAAAAAACGGAGGAATAAAAATGTCAAATACGGCTATCAAAGCGGCGGCGGACCTCAGGAAAGCGGTCAAGGCTGCGCTTGAAAAGGCAATAGATAACGGGGAGCTTGTAAAGGCTGATATCCCCGAATTTACGATTGAGGTGCCTGCGGACAGAAAAAACGGCGACTTCGCCACTAATGCGGCGATGGTCGGCGCGCGTGCGTTCCGTGCTGCACCGAGAAAGATCGCAGAGTCCATCACGGGCAACATCGACCTCAGCGAGACATATATGAGCTCGTGCGAAATAGCAGGTCCGGGATTTATTAATTTTTTCCTGGCGCCTAAGTACTATTCCGACGTGCTCAGAGAGATCGAGGAGAAGGGCAGCGACTACGGCAGGAGCGATTTCGGCGGCGGCGAAAAGGTAATGGTCGAGTTCGTGTCCGCGAACCCCACAGGACCTATGCACATGGGCAACGCAAGAGGCGGCGCTCTGGGAGATTGTCTTGCGTCCGTTCTCGACAAGGCGGGCTTTAAGGTTTGGCGCGAGTTTTACGTCAATGACGCAGGAAATCAGATAGAGAAGTTCGCAAATTCTCTCAACGCGCGCTTTATACAGGCTGTCAAGGGTGAGGACGCTGTAGAGTTTCCCGAGGACGGTTACCAGGGCGAGGATATCAAGGACGCGGCTGCTCTTTTCATTGAAGAAAACGGCACAGCGTTGATCGATGCTGATGAGGATATGCGCAAGAAGGCGCTCGTTGACTTCGCGCTTCCGAGAAATATCGCCAAAATGCAGGCTGATATGAAGAAGTACCGCATTGAGTACGACAAGTGGTTTATGGAGAGCGAGCTTCACGAAAGCGGCGCCGTAAAGGACGTTGTCGAACTGCTGAAGTCGAAGGGGCTTACTTATGAGAAGGACGGCACAGTCTGGTACAAGAACAAGGAGGTCGTCACACAGCTTCTGAAAGCTCAGGGCAAGACCGATGAGGAGATCGAGCGTCTCGAACTGAAGGACGATGTTATTATCCGCGCAAACGGCAACCCGACCTACTTCACGGCCGACATCGCATACCATAAGAACAAGTTCGACCGAGGCTTTTCAAGACTTATAAATGTATGGGGCGCAGATCATCACGGTCACGTTGCCAGAATGAAGGGCTCGATGAACGCTATCGGCTATAACGGCGACAAGCTGGAGGTTATTCTGATGCAGCTTGTAAAGCTCGTTAAGGACGGTCAGCCCGTTCGTATGAGCAAGAGAACGGGCAAAGCGATACAGCTCGGCGATCTGCTCGAAGAAGTTCCCGTTGATTCGGCTCGTTTCCTGTTCAACACGCGCGAAGCAAACTCAACGATCGAATTTGACCTCGATCTCGCAGTTGCGCAGGATAACCAGAACCCCGTATATTATGTTCAGTACGCTCACGCTCGTATTTGCAGCATTGTAAAGGCGCTCGCAGCCGAGGGCATCGAGCCGAGAGAGTGTACCGATGAGGAGCTTCAGCTGCTGACAGCGCCCGAGGAGAAGGAGCTTATAGATCATCTTGCCGCATATACGCAGGAGATCATCTCGTCGGCAAAGAGTTGCGATCCGACGAAGATCACGAAGTACGTTACGCAGCTTGCAACGCTGTTCCACAAGTTCTACAACGCCTGCCGTGTAAAGGGAGAGGAAGAGCCTCTTATGCAGGCACGACTCAATCTCTGCATCGCAGTAGGTTCGGTCATAAAGAACGTACTTGAAATGTTCAAGATCACAGTTCCCGAGAAGATGTAGCACCCGAGCGGGTGCGGGCAGTTCCGCTGTCAGGTATAGCGAATCGCAGCTTTTACGCCGCGTTTGCGGCTGCTTACTGTAATATTATTTACGTATTAAACAACGCCCGGTACAGCCGAATTGACTGCACCGGGCGCGGGTTTATTTAATTCTCTTATATCCTACATCATACCCACGAGGTGCGATAGCTACCGACACCTCGAGTACGTATTCCTGATCTCCGTCTGTGATCGTTATGGTCGATGTTCCTACCTTGTGGAAGTAGCCGTTGATCCACGAACGGTTAGCGTAGTTCATTACGATTATTTCGTCGATCTCAAATACCGACGGATCGCTCGAAACAGCGGTGGCGTCCTCGGAGAACAAAACGCCTTCCAAAGTGCGAAGGGAGATAAAATGTGTAAATCCTTCTTCCGGCAGATCGGGAAGTTTGATTTCGATCTTTGGCGTTTCAAAAGCCTTTCCGGTCGCAAGCTTTTGCTCCGTTCGTTTGGTGCAAAGCTCCTCGTAATAATGATCGTGTGGAGTTTCTTGGTATTTTGACGCTATCTCGGGGTCTTCGAGCTCTTCGTTTGTATAAAAGCCCACCTTATACGCGTACTTGCCTAAAATCTCCGTGCCGTCTCTGTCGTACACATATACCCAATCTCTGACAAAGCCCTCACTGTTGGGAGCCTTGAGATACATATACATGGGGTCTGTGCTTGTAAATAAAAATGATTGCTCTTCTTCGGTCAGAGAAAACGTATTCAGAACACCAAGATCGTATCTGTAAATATAGCCTGTAACAGGATTCTCGGCTTCCTTTGAACGAACCGAACAAAGGTCGCAGTAGGTCGGGAAGACTGCCAAGTCGTTGCTTATTACCTCTCCGTAGCTGTTTACTTCGGAATTTTCAAGCGTTTGGGCGATATCGTCCGTGCTTGTTCCCACAGTTAAGGAAAACTTCGTGTATTCATCGATCTTGTCATCGGAAACCCCCTTTGTCCTGAGGCGGTCGGTGAGGAAGGTGCGGATGTCTGCAAATCTGTCGGGATTTGTCAACGCAACCGCCGTCGTACCCGCTGCCAGTACAGCAGCGCACGCCGCACAAGCAGCGGCACGTCTGAAAACCATCCTGTGAATCGTTGGGCTGTGGCGGGGCGCTTCATCGTAGAGTGAGTAAAGTTTTCCTTTATTTTTAAAACTAATCGGATTAAGTGTCTCTTTGTAATCTTCCAATAGAGCTTTTTCTATCTCTTTCATCGCTGATCCTCCTCGTAAATTTTTCTGAGCATTTCTCTTGCCCGTTTGAGCCTGTCTCCGACAGTTGACCTCTTTATTCCTGTGATCTTCGTTATCTCCTCGATCGTGCAGCCCTCACCGTAGTACAGCTCTACTATTATTCTGAATTTTTCGGGGAGCTGCTGCACCGCCGACCGGATCTCACATTCCTTAAAGCTGTTGCTTTCGTCGATGACATCCTCTGTTAATTCCGTTTTCTTCCTGTGCCAGAAGGATCTTGTCAGATCTTTGGAAAGATTTATCACCGTTCGCAGCAGCCACGCCTTTTTATGCGTTTCGCTTTCGAATTTCGGCGACTTTCTCAGATACCTGATGAATGCCTCCTGTACAATGTCCTCCGCATCTGTGAGATTTCCGCAGTACGTATAGGCACAGCGGAGCATAGAGTCGGAGTAGTTGTTTACTGTTTTCTCGAATTCGTTCTGTTCGATGCGCATCAAGGGAAGATCACCTCCTTCTGATTAATATACGAAACATAAGGGCGTTTTTTCCGGGCAATAAAGAAAAAATATAATAAAATTCCGATATATTGTTGTAGCTGTTGAAAAGCTGCGCGGGAGAAAAATAAGGTTTGAAACAAAATGTCATCACATAAATGCCGGATGAAGCTCGTCCGCCTGCTTGCACGGAATTTATTTTGAAAATTCACCCCTAAAAGGGCTGAAAGGAAGCCTCCGGCGGCAAGCCTTTTTGAAAAAAGGCTTGGCGAAAAACTTTCATTATTGTTCTTTTGCAGAAAGTTGTTTCCGTGCCTGCCAGCGTAAGTGTATAATTTTAGTGGGCAGTCACTCTTGCGGATAGAAACTATCGATCCGCAATACCTGACAGCGGAATTGCCTGCGGACGTTTGTCCGCCCGTTAGTCTTGACTTTTTTGAGAGGATAGTAGTATAATAAAAATGAGCAATTTTATTAAAAATGAAAATGATTTGTGTTAATTGTTTATCAATTATTTGCTGTATATTACGCTTTGATATAATGATCCGAAGTGTCCTGCATTACATTTAATTCGGACACTCTCGGCTGTTTCCATTGTCCATTGATAAGAGGGGGGACAAGCGTGGGTTTTAAGATAGAGGACGGCGTGCTTACAAAGTACACCGAGAGCGTCTTTGCTAAGACGGATGTCGTCGTTCCCGATAATGTTAAGAAAATAGGTGCGAAAGCATTCGGAATGTGCAGCACCATAAAAAGTATAACGCTGCCTGCGGGCATCACAGAGATCGGCTCGGAAGCGTTCAAGGGCTGTACGGCGCTTGAAAATATATATCTCCCGGACAGTATAATGAAGATCGGAGCAGAGTCCTTCCGAAATTGCAGCTCACTTAAAACGGTCGTGCTTCCCGACAGGATCCCCGAGATCAGAGAGTATACCTTTTGTAACTGCCTTGCGCTTAAAAGCGTTATTATGCCGGAAAAGCTGAAGTCGATCGAGATACATTCATTTTACGGCTGCAAGTCGCTTGAGTATGTCGAGATACCCGACAGGGTAACGGAGATAAGCGACTTCGTTTTCTGCGGCTGCACAGCGCTCGGACAAATAAAACTGCACGACAAGATCACGAGGATCGGCAGCAGCGCCTTTTGGGGATGCGCAAAGCTCAAAACGCTTGTTTTGCCTGAGGAACTGAAGGAGATCGGAGACTTTGCGTTCCGTGACTGCGTTTCTCTGTCCGAACTGTCTATCCCAGACGGTATCGAAAAGATAGGTAAAGACGCATTTGCCAATTGCAGTCAGATGCAGATCATCGTTCCGCAGGATTACCACAGCGTCCGAGGTTCTTTTGCAGGCTGTAAGGTCAAGCTCAGAGAGTCGAAAAAAGATAAGCTTACGCTCGATGATATCATCGCAAGAAACGGCGAGCAGACCGAGGTAGCGTATGACAGCAATATGCTGCCGTATGACGGTGCTCCGGAAACAAGAAGACCTTCCGAAACAAGACGGCCTCCCGAGACGAGACGCAAGCCCTACGTCAAGGGCTTTACCGAGCTTACCAAGCCGAGATACTATCATCCGGGGTCGATATTACAGACGAAAAATATACTCGGCTACGATATCTCAAGCACTCCGCTTTCATGGGAGAGAGTACCGCTGCCGATTATAGAGCGTATGATAGAATCTCGTGATTACGAGTCGGATATGTATCTTCCGATGAAGTACAGCATTGTTGCGGCAGTCTTTCTGAAAGACCGACAGCCCGAGGCGACTTCGTTTATCTGGAGAAACACAGTAGATCTTATCACATACTTTATAAATGCAAATGATTATTCAACTGTTAAGGGACTTTTCCAATGCGGAAAATTTGTCACGAGCAAGAATATTCTTCCGCTTCTTGAATGTGCAATAGACAGAGCGCAGAGCGGCGGCGATATGAAAATGCAGGTGTTCATCAATAATTACTACCTGCTTAATCTGAGCAAGGCGGGGGAGGACTTCGTCAACGAACAGTACAGCGAAGAGACACGCTCTTATCTTCACGAGCTTGACATTATCGAACGCAGCATAAACGACCTGAGAATGATGCTCAAAGCAGGTGCAGATCAGGCGCAGATCGTTGCAGGCGCAAACGAACTGTTCGGAGTCTTTGCAGACTTCCGCGCTACACTTCCCGACGAGCTTTCAGATCTTTTCAACAAGTTCTCGGAATGGTGATCACCTTCCAATGAAATATATGTTTTTACCGATAAACTACGCCCCGATTTTAATTCGGGGCGATTTTTTGCAGCAGTTATTGGCGGCGAGCCATAGATAAAGACTGTTTTATAAGAAGAGTTGATCCCGGAGGCCTGCAAGCCCTCCGGGATCCGGGGAAAGAAAAATATGAAAAATAAGAAAAAGTCAAAATTTATTCTGCAAGCTCAGCTTTCCTTGCCTCGATGACCTTGTCTGCGACGTTCTGAGGAGCATCCTCATAGCGGACGAAATTGAAATCGAAACTGCCCCTGCCCTGAGTTGCCTGGCGGAGGAATACTGAGAAGTCGTGCATCTCTGCCATAGGAACATCAGCTTCTATCGTCTGATAGCCTGACTCTGCGGGGTTCATGCCCAGCACTCTGCCTCTGCGCTTTGTGATCTCACCCATAATGTCGCCCATGTTTGAATCGGGAACAGTCGCTTTGAGCGATCCGATAGGCTCGAGAAGTACGGGATTTGCCTGCGGCAGACCGTTCTTGTATGCGATGGAAGCGGCTGTCTTGAACGCCATCTCCGATGAATCTACGGGGTGATATGAGCCGTCGTAAAGCGTTGCCTTGAGACCGACTACGGGATAACCTGCGAGCGGACCCTTTGCGATGCTCTCTCTGAGACCCTTCTCGACTGCGGGGAAGAAGCCCTTCGGAACGGAGCCGCCGACTACTCTCTGATCGAAGAGGAGATCGTCTCCGTCATAAGGCTCGAACTCGATCCAAACGTCACCGAACTGACCGTGACCGCCGGACTGCTTCTTGTGTCTGCCCTGTACCTGGACCTTCTTCTTGATCGTTTCTCTGTAGGCTACCTTCGGCGTGTCGAGCGTTACGTCTACGCCGTATTTATTCTTTAATTTCGATACGACAACATCAAGATGCTGCTCGCCGAGTCCGGAGATGACCATCTGATGTGTCTCGTGGTTGTGTGTGTAAACAAGAGTTTTGTCCTCTTCGCAGAGCTTCAGGATACTCTGCGCTACCTTGTCTTCCTCGCCCTTCTTCTTCGGAGCAATGGCCATGGAGTAGGACGGTTTCGGATATTCAATGCCTTCGATAACTACCTTTCTTACGGGGGAGCAGAGCGTGTCGCCCGTTGCCGTGTAGAGGAGCTTTGCAACGCAGCCGATGTCGCCCGCGCCGACGTAGGAAACTTCTTCCTGTTTTTTGCCTCTCGGGATCATTACCTTAGTGATCCTTTCGGTCTCACCCGTGCGCATATTGATGAGCGGTGCGGATGCGGATACTTTACCCGAGATGACCTTGAAGAACGAAAGCTTGCCGACGAACGGGTCGGATACCGTCTTGAATACGAGAGCCGCAGCTGCGCCGTTCTGAGATACTGAAAGCTCTACAACGTCGCCGTTGGGATCTGCGCCGATCTCACTGCCCTTGGAGGCTGCGTTAGGAGCGAGCCATACAAGGCTGTTGAGGAACTGGTCGATACCGTATGTCAGCTGAGCGTCGCCGCAGAATACGGGGCAGATCGAGCCGTCTTTAACGCCCTGAGATACGCCCATGATGATCTCTTCGGGAGTGAATTCCTCGCCCATGAGGAACTTTTCAAGAAGTTCTTCGCTTGTCTCTGCGACAGCTTCTTTGATCGCTGTTCTGAGTCCTTCGAGACGGTCGCCCATGTCAGGCAGCGGTACCTGCTTGACCGAGCCGTTTTCGTACTTGTATGCTTTGTAATCAAAAAGATTTACATAAGTGTTTGCCTGTCCGTTCTCAATGAACGGTACAACTACCGGGCATACGGACGGACCGAATTCAGCCTTCAGTGTCTCGAATACACGGTAGAAACGTGCGCTCTCATCGCAAAGGCCGTTTACAAAGAATATCTTGGTAAGTCCCTGCTTATCGGCGAGCTTTACAGCCTTTTCCGTGCCGATGCTCACACCGTTCTTGCCGGATACTACGATAACGGCGCTGTCTGCCGCGCGCATACCCTCGTAAAGTCCGCCCTGGAAATCAAGCAGACCGGGAGTGTCGATAATATTGATCTTGTTTCCCTTCCACTCCATCGGAGCGATCGAGGATACAACGGATACCTTTCTCTTTATTTCCTCGGGATCAAAGTCGAGCGTCGTGTTGCCGTCCTCGATCTTGCCGAGTCTGTCTGTTGCTCCGGCAAGGTAAAGCATAGCCTCTGCCAGCGAAGTCTTGCCGCAGGAGCCGTGTCCTGCAAGCGCGATATTAAAAATCTTGTTCGGTTCGTACTGTTTCAATGCGGAATACTCCTTTCGATATTGAGTGCTCAATATTTTTTGATGTCAGACAGTGGTTTACTATATTCTTTTCCCCTTTTTCGTATGATACGGTGTGTATTGCTGTAAAAACCAATGATTTACAAACAATACAAATAATAAATCCCACTGATTATTAATTATATCATCTTTGCACAAAAAATCAACGGGTAATTAAATAATTCTATAAAATCAACTCATTGCACTAAAAAGTCACCCGCCAATTGGTAAAATTGACGGGCGAAACAGGTTAAATGTGTATAATTTGTTAACAACATTCGGCAGTTATGCCGTTTGCATTATCTCCGTACAATAATGTTATATATATAGAATAAGGAGCGAAAGGTGTGACTTTGTAATTTTTGCACGCACGGCGAATATTATTCGTTACTTTTTCATTCTGCTTGATGTCATATCGTAAAGTTCTCCCTTTACACCCGTATAAGAGGACGTGCTCTTGCGGGAAGCGTTGTCCGGAGCTTCTGAGTTTGTTTTACTCTGTACCACATCGGAGGTTGAACGGCGGGAGGAGGCGCTTGACGTTCGATTTTCCACTTCGGCGGCTGTCCTGACTGCACTTGTGTCCGTCCTGCTGTCTGCTTTTGACGCCGTTGTCTGACCGTCTTTCATTATCATAGCTCCGTTGGCATCGGTCGTGTAGCTGCCCTTCGGAAGCAGCTGAGATATAGGCACGATCTCGTAGCCTTGCGACTGAATGTACTCAATGACGGAAGGCAGGGCTTCGGGTGTGTTCTTCGCGCCGTTGTGCATAAGTATTATAGATCCCGGGGAGAGATTGTTCTGTACCTTCGCCAGAATATCTGCGGGGGAGGGATCCTGCCAGTCGAGCGAGTCGATGCTCCACTGTATGCAGTACATATCAAGCCCGTTTACCGTATCAACGACACTGTTGTTGTAATCGCCGTAGGGCGGACGGAAGAGAGTAGGGCGTTTGCCTGTCAGCTTTTCTATCTCACTGTTGCAGGTCTCTATTTCGTTCGTGACTGCATCGCCGCCGAGCTGCGTCAGGTACGGGTGTGTGTTTGAATGGTTGCCGACGTCGTGGCCTGCCTCGGAGATCTTCTTTACATCATCGGGATAATTACGTACCCAGTCTCCTACAAGAAAGAACGTCGTCTTGACCTTGTATCTGTCGAGAATATCGAGAAGTGTCTGCGTCTGTTCGTTCCCCCATGCAGCGTCAAAGCTCAGTGCGACCTGTTTTTTCTCCGTCTTTACATAGTAGATAGGAATACTTCGCCCTCCTGCGTTTGCCGCAACAGCGGTCTCGGAGCGATGAACTCCCGCAAAGCCTGCGCCTGCAATAATCGCAAGCGCTGCTGCGAGTGCCGCAAGCCTTTTCCTCGTAAGAATAAAAACTCTCATATTGATTCCTCCGTTTCACGGAACGCCCGTTTTGCGATCCTCATTTGTGAATAATATATGCAGGCGATGGCTTGGGATATTACATAAATTTTCAATGAGTAATTATACATAATATACAAAATATGGGGCAAAATCGCAATTATGAACGAATGCGAAAAAATAAACAAAAAAGTTAACAAAAATTTTGTATGGAATTTTTTGATTAATCTTGAATTAATATCCGTGTTAGTGTATAATGGTCAATGTGAGGAAATGGTCGGATTTTGGCGAAAGTAAATGCTGAATGACAATCGGGAACAGTTTTTCGATAATTGTTCTCGAATTTTTTATCTGCTTTATGTTGAATATCACGATTTGCGGGAAATGGACCGCAGGTGAAGTTTTGGGGCTTGTTTATGCATTATAATATTTGCATTAATACATAAAACAGACGCGGCTTTTCGACCAAATTTCTATTAAAGGACTATTGCCACATTCCGAACTCTCTGATATAATTAGAATATTATGAGGAATAGTATTTGTATATGGAAGAGAGAATAAATTAAAGGAAGAAAAGAGTGATACGAATGAGCGATTATATTGACGAGACCTCTCTGACCGACGAGGAAGTCGCAGCAGCGATCGCGGAAGCCAAGGCGAAAAAAGCCGCACGCTCCAGGAATCTGCTCGAGAAGACTCCCGAAGATCAGAACAAGACTCTCGACACCGAAGACTCAAACGCACTTATCGACGCCAGCAATTCAGCAGCTAAGCTTGAAGCGGAGGAGGATGAATCCCCCGCAGTAAGAAGCGCAAAGTCGTTCTCAAACGCTTTTGCGGCAGCTAAGAAAAAGCGTGAAGCAGACCTTCTCAAGAAGAAGGAAGAGCGTCAGGCGGAGGCTGAGGAAAAGGAAGAGGAAGAGTCCGAGGAGGAAGAAAAGGAGAACGAGGTCGCAGCTGCAGCAGTCATTGACGAAGATGACGGCGAGGACGCGCAGTTCGATACCGATTCCGAAGACGATGATGAAGAGTATGAGGATGATTACGAGGACGATGAGGACGAGGATGATTCCGAGTACGACTATGAAGACGATGATGAAGACGACGATGAAGATGACGAAGAAGAGTATGGCGAGGACGACGAAGATGACGGCGACTTCGACAGTGACGGCATCTTTGAGACAGACGACGAGAACGGCGAGTATAACACCACTGTTCCCGTAGACGAAGATGAAGACGAGTATGATGACGATGAAGAAGATGCAGACGAGGATGAAGATGAAAGCACATTCTCGACAAAGACAAAGGTCATCATCGGTATAATCATTGCAGTTCTTGTGATTGCGATCATTGCGGCGTTTGCGTTCTTTATGAAGGGCTCGGGCAGCGACAAGAATACGTCTTCTACTGTATCTGTAGTTGACGGCGAGGTAACGAGCGTCAAGTTTGCAGAACCGTCTGTAAGTCTCCAGGTCGGCGAGACAAAGGCTCTCAAGATAGTTGTGGAGCCTGCCGATGCAAAGGATAAGACATTCAAGCTCAAGTCGAATGACGAGAGCATCGTAAAGGTAAACGAGCAGGGTCAGATCACGGGTATTTCTTCGGGCAGCACGACTGTTACGGCAACGCTCAAGAGCAACCCGACAATGACGGCTTCTCTCGTTGTAAATGTTATCGACGAGGAGCAGAGTACTCTCAATGTATTCAACAGATTTGTAAACTCGATACTTGACGGTACAACCGATATCGACTCCGACGAGGAGACAGATACGACCGAGGACGAAAACCTCGATGAGCAGGAAGATACCGAGTCCGACAGCGACAGTGATACAGACAGCGAGGCTCCCAAGAAAGCTACTCATAAGCTCACAGGCAACAAGATCGACGACTTTGACAGTGACGGAGAGCTTGAGCTTGCGCTCTACTATGAGCCGAACACAGATAACGAAGAGCCTCTCGTTCGTGTGTTCCGCTATACAGATGCAAGCGCTGCCGAGACTGAGACAGATTCCGAAGAGGAAGAGCTGCTCTATGATGAGTTCGGCAACCCGATCGAGTCGAGCGACACCGACAGCGAGACAGATTCCGAACCCGCAGCAGACAGCGAGAAGGATAAGGCTTCCGCAGGTGAGAAGGCGATCGTTGAAGTCGAGCCTTACTCCGAAGCGTATATGACGATCCACTCCGCACTCGAGGCAGATTCTGCGGCTACTCCGTGGAATACGAGCTACCTTGAGGTCAAGGAAAGCGAGCAGGTCACAGCAAGAGTCAGGATCCTCTCTTCGGGCTATGAAGCTCCGACATACACCTACGAATCCGAGGATGAAGAGATCGCAACGGTAGACAAGCAGGGCAACATCAAGGGTGTTAAGCCCGGTACAGTATTCATCACAGTAAGCTCTCCGCTCAACTCCGATGCTGTCGCTAAGGTCAAGGTAAGAGTTAAGGACGACACGGATCTGCTTGACGATTATCTCGCAAATATCCCTGTTGTAAACAACACAAATGACGCAGTTTTCCCGACAGAGACACTGACGGGCAAGGCTATCGTAGATATCGACAACGACGGCGTGAGCGAGCTGCTGCTCAGATTCCGCTACAGCGACAATGTCGAGGCGATCAACGTTATCAAGGTAGAGAACGAGAAGTGCGTATGCTACAAGACATATCACAACCTCTCCGATCTCTATGAATACAATGACGGCGACGGTTCCTACAGCAACTCGATCCTGATCCACTATACGACAGGCAGAGTATGCATGGAGTACAAGGCGACGGTTGCAAAGTCGGGCTCAAAGTCGAGAACGAGCGAGGAGAAGATCCTTACGATCGAGAGCGGCGGAAGCCTCAACGAGATCGTAAACTTCAGAACCACGACCGATATCTCCACAAAGACAGTTACGAGTGAGGTAACAGGTACAACTTCGAGAGTTACTTCGAGCTATGACGACGAGGAAGATACAGATTCCGAGACGTACTATGGCGAGGATACCGACAGCGAAGAGGATACAACATCTCACATCGACGAGGATAACGACGGCTGGGACGATATCACAGGCGAGTACTTCGGCTCGTATGCAGCGTTTGAGTTCGATGAGATCGCAGAGAACGGTATAGATATGACGAACAAGAAGCCTGTCAAAGTCCTTCCGCAGATCACGGGCGCTCCCGACGATGAGGAAGAAGAGGATTACGACTACAACGACAATGATGACGACGATTACGAGGAAGAGGAAACGACTTCTACGGTTACTACAGAGGTAACGGAGGAGACAACGAAGTACTTCGTAAACGGTACGCCTGTTGACAGAAACGTATACGAAGAGACGCTTACAAGATACTCTGCAACATACAGCGTATGGAATGCGTGGGAAAGCGTATACTGATTAATTGAGAAACTCCCTTCGGACATGCCGGAGGGAGTTTTTTACGGTGCAATACGTATGATATTGAGTGAAGGTGTGCAGCGGCGCGTATACATACAGAGATGCACGGGTTGAGAGCTATATTACTGTTAGAGAAAAGAGTACGGGATCTTAAACGATCCGGACGCAGGATATATCGCTGATGAATAAGACAGAAGCCCGGTGTGCAGTCGGGACTTTTATGCATAAAAAATGCCCGCACGATTTTGTGCGGGCATTGATCTTTTTACGTCAGATCTCATCGGAAAGCTGAGTAACAGCAGTTGCGGCGTTGATGACCACGCAGCCGTTTGATCCTGCGCGGTCGACATCCGGGGCGGGTGTACCGCAGTTCTTAGTGCCTCCGCTGATGCAGACAGCGCCTTTATAGTAGACCATCTGATATGTAGTGTTGTCGAATGTACGTGTGAAGAATGAACTGTCAACATCGAGCTGATTGGTATAGCAAACATCTCCCACAGTTGCGAGCGCCGCCGTAACACCCGATCTGCCGTAGACTACTGTTCTGTTACAGGCCACGGCGTTGCTCATGCACTCTTTGACTACCATATCGAGCGTTTCACAGTCGGATTCCATAACACTGATCTTTGCGGCGTTGATGGTGGTGCTGATAAGCGGAATAACGATTGCGGAGAGTATTGCAAGTATCGCAATAACTATCACAAGCTCAACGAGTGTAAATCCTTTTTTGCTTTTTTTCATTTTATTCATCATCGTCATAACTAATACCTTCCTTTGAAATTAAGACCGCATTGAAAATGCATTGATATCAATTTGTCAATGATATTATATACTATCTTCAAGCTATTTTGCAATGCATAAGCTCTGAGAATGTGTACAAAGGAACATTACAATATTTATGCAAAATGAACTATTAATTGTGACAGATAATATCACAAAAAACAGCTCCCGGACAAACGCCCGAGAGCTGTGTAATGAACTTGAATGTGAGGTTTACGTCGGGTCAAGATCGCGGATCGATGTGTTGCCGCGAACTATACTAACGATAGTAGTCGGAGTTTTTGTGCCGCCCGAGATCTCTATGCCGATATTCTTTGTGAATACCATTGTGTAGGAAACACCGCCGATGTTTCTTGAGAAGAATGTACCGTCATCAACTGTGTAGTTTCCACCCTGTCCGATATCATTTTCCTTGCAAATGTCAGCAACGGTAGCAAGAGCAGCGGACTTGCTGTTGTACGTTATTCCGCGGAGCTCTACCTTGGAAATATTAACGGCTTCCTTTACAAGCATATTAAGCGTAGCCGCATCGGATTCCATGACCGACATTTTAGAACTGTTGATCGTAGTTGTAATGACGGGGATCGCGATAGCTGCAAGTATCGCAAGTATAGCGATGACAATAACCAGCTCGACCAGTGTAAAACCCTTCTTCTTTTTTGCACATTGACGGATCTTTTCTTTAAGATTCCTACAGACCTTCTTTTCGCTTTTTTTCGTTCTCATAAAGCTCACCTTTCTTTCATGTTGTGAATACGATTCCCTAAGCAGCTCAGAATACATCGGAACTGCTCTATATACGTAATTATATAATAAACTGTCAATAATTTTCAATAGCGAACTTAAAATAAACTGCACAATTATGAAGAGAAAATGTTGTTGATAATTACTTTTATTATTGAACATAAGGTGTAATAATAAAGACCGAACGCAGCGTCTGATCAGTGACTGTTCAACAGAATAATTGCGTGCTATGTGAACGTGCTCTGACGTAAACGGGGCTTTGTTCAAGTAAGCTACAGCTTAAATAGGCGAATTGCACAAAAAGAATTAACATTTTTTTACGTCCGAAGAAACGAAAAATGCAGAAAATCTATTGACTTGTGCCTTGATTTGGTGTATTATAAATTTGCAATCAAAACACAAGTCCGTCATAGCTTGTGTGAAAAAATTTAATAAAGAAAGAGGTAATGAACTATGACAATGATGCAGAAAGTCCAGGCTAAGAAGTCGAAGAAAGGTTTTACACTCGTAGAGCTCGTAATCGTTATTGCAATCCTTGC
>ONIC01000201.1 GCA_900317815.1 uncultured Eubacteriales bacterium
CGCTGACAATTCCGCCCGACTTTATTTTAGACGAAAGTTGTCTCCGCACATCTGATTTTTTCTTCCTTGCGGACAGTATTCGTGCGGATAGTATCCGCTGACAATTCCGCCCGACTTTATTTTAGATGAAAGTTGTCTCCGCACATCTGATTTTTTTCTTGCGGACAGTATTCGTGCGGATTTTTCGAACAATTTGCGTAAAAACCTAACGGCGCAGTTTTGGCATTCGATTTAATCGGTGTCTCCTTAAAAAATTAAAATCTTTAAGTAAAAGTAAATATTTGTTAATTCACCTTTACAGAACGCAAAGTTTATTGTACAATAAAGGTTAGAGATTTTTACAGTAATTTCTGCTCCGACATCTCGGGGCTTCATAAACGGAGGAATCATCATGGAACCTAAATATAAAAGAGTGCTTCTGAAGCTCAGCGGAGAGGCTCTTGCAGGCGAGAAGAAGACAGGCATCGACTTCGAGACGGTAGAGAGGTATTGTAAGCCGATCAAGGAGCTTGTCGATATGGGCGTTGAAGTAGCTGTCGTTGTAGGCGGCGGAAACTTCTGGAGAGGCAGAAGCAGCGGTCAGATGGACAGAACAAGAGCAGACCACATGGGAATGCTCGCAACGGTCATCAATGCGCTCGGCGTGGCGGATACGCTCGAAAGCCTCGGCGTTACCGCAAGAGTACAGACGGCGATCTCAATGCCTCAGGTAGCTGAGCCGTACATCAGAAATAAAGCTGTCCGTCATCTTGAAAAGGGCAGAGTAGTTGTATTCGGATGCGGTACGGGCAACCCGTTCTTCTCTACAGACACGGGAGCGGCTCTCAGAGCGACCGAGATCAACGCCGACATTATGCTCAAGGCGACCATGGTGGACGGCGTTTATTCGAGCGACCCTCATAAGGATCCGAACGCTGTCAAGTTCGACCGTATCACATTCCACGATGTACTTGAAAAGGGTCTTCAGGTCATGGACGGTACAGCGGCTTCTCTCTGCAAGGACAACGATCTGCCGATCCTCGTGTTCAGCCTTGAGGATCCCGACAACATCGTCAAGGCAGTCTGCGGCGAGAATGTCGGGACAATAGTAGAAAACTGAATAAACTCTTATGATCAGTGTACTGCAGAAATAGTGCAACAATATTCTAAATCTACCGATGGGAAAAAATATATGCTGTGTGCAGCTGCGATTACAACGGAAAATTGTACAAATGCGATTTAGAAGTTAATAGCTCTTATGAGGAAAATAAATCAATAGAAGTATATGTCGATCCTGAGTCGCCGGAGAAAGCCATGATAAAAAATCATCCGACGAGTTGACTGTTTCCATAATCGTAGATACTGTTTTAATCATCTTATTTTTTTGGAGTAGTTGTAAAACTATGACAAGATATAATAAGCAGCAGTTGAATAAATCAGAGTTTATCTAATATAAAATTACGGAGGATAACATTATGAAAGAAGCATTGAACAAGTGCGAAGAACGTATGAAGAAGAGAGTCGATCATCTTGAGATCGAGTTCAAGGAGATCAGAGCAGGCAGAGCCAACCCTAATGTGCTCGACAAGCTCAGAGTCGATTATTACGGTTCGCCGACGCCCATCAACGGCGTTGCAGCTGTTTCCGTAACGGAGGCAAGAACTTTGACGATCCAGCCCTGGGATGCATCGATCCTCAGAGCGATCGAGAAAGCTATCCAGAGCTCCGATATCGGCATCAATCCCCAGAACGACGGTAAGGTGATCCGCCTTATTTTCCCGCCGCTCACAGAGGACAGACGTAAGGAGATCACAAAGGATATCGCTAAGATGGCCGAGGCTAAGAAGGTCCACGTCCGCAATATCCGCCGCGATACGATCGACGACCTCAAGAAGCTCAAGAAGAGCAGCGAGATCACAGAGGACGATCAGAAGAAGGGCGAGAAGAAGGTCCAGGAGCTTACCGATAAGTACATCAAGATCATCGACAAGATGTGCGAGGATAAGCAGAAGGAGATCATGTCCATCTGATTTTATTAAAAACATAGGACTGTACAAATGGGATTTTTTAACAGTAAACAGGAAATTGCAGCCGATATCTCGGGTATACAGCTTCCCGAACACATCGGCATTATAATGGACGGCAACGGCCGCTGGGCTAAAAAGCGCGGACTCCCCCGAACGGCGGGTCACAAAGCGGGAGCGGAGGTCTTCAGAAAGATCGCCCGCTACTGCAGCGATATAGGCATCAGGCATCTGACGATGTACGCATTCTCTACGGAGAACTGGAGCAGACCTCAACAGGAGGTCGATACTCTGATGCGCTATTTCAAGGATTATCTTGAGGAAGCTCTCCGTGATTTTGCAGATAATACTATCGCACTGAGATTTATAGGAGACATCAGCAGGTTTTCTCCCGAACTTCAGGAGCTTATGATAAAGAACCAGACACTGTCTGCTGTCCACGAAGGAATGATATTGAATCTTGCGATGAATTACGGCGGAAGAGCGGAACTTGTCCATGCCTTCAAAGAAATGTCGCGCAAGATCGCAAGCGGTGAGCTTTCAGAGGATGATATAGACGAGAAGCTCATATCAGAATATCTTTACACGAAGGGTCAGCCCGACCCCGACCTTATCATCAGACCGAGCGGCGAACACCGTACCTCTAATTTCCTTCTCTGGCAGTCCGCGTATTCCGAATACTACATCGACGACGTTCTCTGGCCCGATTATACGCCGGAGCACCTTAATAAAGCGCTCGTCGAGTTTTCAAAGCGCAGCAGAAGATTTGGCGGTGTGTGAGGAGAAAAGCTTACTATGAAAACAAGATTATTATCTGCCGTGATCGGTATCCCGCTGGCAATAGGTCTTATCATTCTCGGGGCATATTTCCCGATAGTGATCGACATCAGCCTTGCGGCAATCGGGATTATGTGCATTGTTGAAGGACTTTCGGCAAAGAAGCTCGACAAGAAGGTAACGATGTTCATTCCCTGCACGCTGTTCTGCCTGCTGTTCTTTTTGTTCTATTCAAACAGGCTTTTATGCGTGTGTATCGTGTTTGCGTACATCGTTGCGCTGTATCTTTCCATGGTGTTCAATCATGAGCATCTCGTGTTTCACGATCTGTCGTTCGCTATGACGATCACTACAATGTGTTCGCTCGGCATCTGGTCGATCGTGTATATGTACGATCAGAGAAAATCTGTTGTCGGACTTTTTTATGTCGTTATATCGCTTGCTATACCGTGGGTAGCGGACGGCGGCGCATATTTCGGAGGAAGCGCTCTCGGAAAGCATAAGCTCTGCCCGAAGATCAGCCCCAAGAAAACAGTTGAGGGCGCTGTTACAGGCATAATCGCAGGAACAGTCATTCCCCTTATTGCGGGCGTTATCTTCAAGCAGTTTTTCTTTGCGCCCGAGCTTTCGGTAAACTATCTGAGCTTCGCTTTGATCGGTCTTCTCGGCTCGCTCATTTCGATACTCGGTGATCTCAGCTTCTCACTTATCAAAAGAAGCTGCAATATCAAGGATTACGGTTCGCTCATCCCCGGTCACGGCGGAATGCTCGATCGGTTTGACAGCGTGATCTTTACAGCACCTCTCATCATGATACTTGATATGGTGCTCCCAATAGTACAATAAGAGAACGGGAAGGATAATCTCTCGTTCCGAAAGGAGACAGTGATCGGAACATCGTCCGCGCTTTGCGGTACGAGCACCCGTTATAAAAGGTGCGGTCCGATCAGTGGCTCCTTAATTTCTATATGAAACCGATTGGTGATTAATATGACAGAAAATCTTTCAATTTTAGGCTCGACAGGCTCGATAGGCACTCAGGCGCTCAGCGTCTGCGAAAAGCTCGGGATCAGGGTCTCTGCGCTGACCGCCAACAGCAATATAGGGCTTCTCGAACAGCAGGTGAGAAAATTCAGGCCGAAACTTGCCGTTATCGGAACAAAAGCTCTGGCAGAGGATCTCAGGATCAGGATCGCCGATACCGATACAAAGGTGTCATTTGGCATTGACGGCTTGTGCGAGGCAGCAATGATCGATGAAGCCGATACCGTGCTGACCGCAGTTGTCGGTATGGTCGGGCTTAAACCGACACTGACAGCTATCAGGGCACATAAGAATATAGCCCTTGCCAATAAAGAAACGCTCGTTGCGGGAGGCAGTCTCGTTATGAGCGAAGCCGAGAAAGAGGGCGTCAGGATATATCCCGTAGACAGCGAGCACTCCGCTGTTTTTCAGTGCCTGCAAAGCTGTCCCGACAAGAAGCTGCTAAAAAAGCTGATACTTACGGCGTCGGGAGGACCTTTCTTCGGAAAAACGAGAGATGAACTGAAGGACGTTACGGTAGAGCAGGCGCTCAATCACCCCAACTGGAGCATGGGCGCAAAGATTACGATAGACTCGGCAACCATGATGAATAAAGGTCTTGAGGTCATAGAAGCTCGCTGGCTTTTCGATGTTCCCGTTGAAAATATAGATGTTGTGGTTCACCGCGAGAGCATCATACATTCAATGATAGAATACTGCGACAATTCCGTTATTGCGCAGCTCGGCGTTCCCGATATGAAGATACCTATACAGTACGCGCTGACATATCCGGACAGATATTCCTGTGATGTGGGAGTGCTTGAACTTGCTAAGATCGGAAAATTGACGTTCTTCGAACCTGATTACGAGACGTTCAGGTGTCTGACCGCCTGCAAAAAAGCTATGGCAAAGGGCGGCACGGCGACCGCAATAGTAAACGGCGCGAATGAGGAGGCGGTGAGACTTTTCCTTGACAGGAAGATCTCTTTCCTCGATATCGGTGAAATTGTGAATAATGCTTTTGATTCGATAGAGTCAAGAACTGTAACTTCGCTTGACGATGTTCTTGATGCCGACAGGGCAGCGCGTGAATTTGTAAAGGGTATCGGGTGATCTCGCGTGCATACGGTTTTAAAGAGAATTGAAAGGATATGATTGATACGAAGATTTTAACAACTGCCGCATTGATTGCAATAGGCATTCTGTTATTTGAGCTGATCGTATTCATCCACGAATTCGGTCACTTCATCACTGCAAAAAAATTCGGAGTCCAGGTCAACGAGTTCGCTATCGGAATGGGTCCGAAGCTCATTCAGTTCCAAAGAGGAGAAACGAAGTATTCCGTCAGACTGCTTCCGATAGGCGGTTACTGCGCTATGGAAGGTGAAAATGAAGAAAGCGACAACGAGCGCGCTTTTATTAACAAGCCTGTATGGCAGAGAATGATCGTAATAGTGGCCGGTGCATTCAATAATATAGTTCTCGGTCTTCTGATGATGACTGTTCTTATGGTTCAGTCTCCCGCGTTTTCATCAACAACGATCTCCGACTTTGCCCAGGCTGCATTTACATCGAAGTCGGGTCTTGAGGTCGGCGACAAATTTGTCGATATCGGAGGTTATAAGATACACTGCTCGCGCGATATTTCATTTGCTGTCGCTATGCTTGATCTTGAGATCGTTGACGGTCAGGACTTCTCTGTCTATAAAGAGGACTGCGGATTCACGCTGCTACGCCAGTACACCTCGCTTAAAGCCGAGGATTACAGCGATGACGAGCTTAAAGCGATTACTGATGCGTTCAACGGCGGAATAGAAAAGATCAATGACTGCACCACGAAGCAGCAGGCGGACAGTATCACGGAAGAAACGCTTGCGCGCGTAAACGAGCTTTCGGGCAAGGAATACAAGCCTGAGGAGCAGGAGTATATGCCCGAAAGAAAGCGCTTCAGAACAAACGTCACGGTACTTCGAAATGGCGAAAAGGTTGAACTGAGTGACGTTGATTTCTACACATATCTCGGCGATGACGGCGAGCCTGCCGTAGCGATAGATTTCTCCGTTGAGCCAATGAAAAAGACGTTTTTAACGCTCGTTTCGGAGTCGTGGAACAGTACTGTATCTGTCGTTCGTATGATCTGGAAGAGCCTTTTCGGGCTGGTAACGGGAACATACGGCATGAACGATATGGCAGGACCTGTCGGAGCGGCTTCCGTTGTAACGCAGGCGGCGCAGGCAGGCCTTGAAACAGGCTTTCTTGACGCTGTCAACAATATTCTGTATATGATGATGATAATTACGGTAAACCTCGGAATTGTAAATCTTCTTCCGCTTCCCGCTCTTGACGGCGGAAGGTTCCTGTTTATGTTGGTCGAGGTGATCATCAGAAAGCCGATACCGCAGAAGTATGAGGGCTGGGTACACGCCGCAGGATTTATTATCCTGCTCGGCTTCATTGCGGTCATCACTCTCAACGATATAGTCAGGCTCGTCACGGGAACGGGCTTCGGCGGATAAGGGGGTAATTTTATGAGCAGCAGGATCAAGGTCAGAGCAGGCAATGTTGAAATAGGCGGCGGCGCGCCGATCTCGGTGCAGAGTATGCTCAATGTGCCGTCAACGGATATAGAGGGCAGCGTAGCTCAGGCTGTGGCTCTTGAAAAGGCGGGCTGTCAGATAATCAGGATAGCGATCCCGAACAGGGAAGCGCTCGCTCTTATAAAGCCGATCAAAAAGGCGGTATCGGTGCCGATAGTCGCAGATATCCACTTTGATTACAAGCTGGCTCTCGGCGCTGTTTCGGAGGGCATTGACAAGGTTCGTATCAATCCCGGGAATATCGGCAGCGACGACAGAGTCCACGAGGTAGTAAAGGCTTGCAGAGCCAACAATATCCCTATCAGGATAGGCGTGAATTCAGGCTCGCTTGAAAAGCATATTCTGGAAAAGTATGGATCTCCGACAGCGCAGGCGCTCTGTGAAAGCGCGCTTTACCATGCGTCGCTGCTTGAGAAATTCGATTTTTATGACACGGTACTGTCAATGAAGTCCTCAACTGTCCCGACTATGATCGAGGCATACGAGCTTGCGTCACAGCGCTGCGACTACCCGCTGCATCTCGGTGTCACCGAGGCGGGAACGGAGCGAATGGGACTTATCAAATCGGCGGCAGGTCTCGGCTCGCTGCTGCTTCGCGGCATAGGCGACACAGTCAGAGTATCCCTGACAGACGATCCCGTAAAAGAGGTCTACGCAGCGCGCGATATCCTCAAAGCGATCGACATCGACAAAAGTGGCGTGAAGTTTATTTCCTGCCCGACCTGCGGCAGAACGCGCATCGACCTTATCGGTATCGCAAACGAGGTTCAGGACAAACTGCGCAGCTGTGAAAAAAATATCACAGTTGCCGTTATGGGCTGTATCGTAAACGGTCCGGGAGAAGCCCGTGAGGCAGATATCGGTATTGCGGGCGGAGACGGAGTAGGACTGATCTTCAAAAAAGGTGAGATAGTCCGCAAGGTAAAAGAAGACGAGCTTGTGTCGGCTCTCCTTGAAGAGGTCGGCAAACTGTAAAAAAGGAAGGTCAATTTGAGTACAGTATCAAAATTATTCTATACATATATACCCGATCAGCTGATCGACAGTCTCGGAAACGGAAAGGTCGAGCGGATAACGGTAAACCGTGAAAACAGTGCAATGGTCGTTTCGCTCTTTTTTGATGAACTGATCGCTCAGGACGATATTCTCCGTATGGAGCGCGAGCTGATGAAGGAACTGGAGCTTTCAAGCGTCAGGATAGACACGCATTTCCCGTCGGAGCTGTTCACAACGGATTATTTTCAGGAGCTTGTGACACACCTCAAACGCGATAATATGACGCTCAACGGTACTTTTAAGGACGCTGTGCCAACGCTTGACGGAAACACGCTGACGATCGAGCTTTTCCACGGCGGCGAAGCTGTTATAACGGGTCAGAACGCATCAATGCTCATTTCGAAGGCTATCTCGGATATGTTCGGCGTTCATCTCAATGTTGAGTTTACGGGCATAACTCCGGCAGAAGCCGAAAACGAGGTCTTTATGGAGATGCAGGAGCAGTTTGAGGAGGAAGTCCGCCGCGCTGCGGTCGAGAGAAAGATCCAGCAGCAGGAGGAAGTCATGGCTGCTGCAAAAGAGCGTGAAAAGAAGGCGGAAGCGGCTGCTGTCAAGATAGAGGTCAGAGAGGGCGACTCTCTCAATCCCGTGCTGGCTCCGAATTCTTCACATCCGCTTTACGGCAGAGCTCTCACTAAGATAAATGTTGTACCGATCAGCACCATTTCGGCTGACTCCGGCAGCGCTATGATCTGGGGCGATATTTTTTCGCTCGATCTTCGTACAACACGCGACGGCAAAAAATATATAGTATCAATTATGATAACAGACTATACAAGCTCTATGACGATCAAGATAATCGATTCGATAGAAGCCTGCAAGCCGATCGAGCTTCTCAAAAAAGGCAAGACGATCATCGTTAAGGGTGATGTTCAGTTTGACCGCTACGATAACGAGCTTGTTATGATGGCGAGAAGCATTTCAACAGGCGAAAAGGTCAGGATCGTAGACAATGCGCCCGTAAAGCGCGTTGAGCTCCATCTTCATACCAATATGTCCGATATGGACGCGATCACTCCTGCGGGCGACATTGTAAACAGGGCGTTCGAGTGGGGTATGTCGGCGATCGCTATTACGGATCACGGTGTTGCTCAGGCCTTTCCCGATGCGATGAACGCGGTAAACAAGATACATAAAAACGGCGGAGAGTTCAAGGTCATATACGGCTGCGAGGGATATCTTGTGGACGATATGGACGACGAGGAAAGTAAGCCTTATGAGGGAGAGGACGTTATCTGCGAAAACTGTTCCATGCTTACTATGGAGGAGCTGAAAAAGAAGAAGACGTACCATATCATAATTCTGGTAAAGGATCTTGTCGGTCTTAAAAATCTTTACAAGCTGATCTCATATTCGCATCTTAATTACTTCTACAGAAGGCCGAGGATACCTCGTTCGGTTTTAAACCGCCACAGAGAGGGTCTGATCTTAGGATCTGCCTGCGAGATAGGCGAGCTTTATCATTCGATCGTTATCGGCGAGCCTGACGAGAAGATAGAAAAGATAGCGCAGTATTACGATTACCTCGAGATTCAGCCTCTCGGAAATAATATGTTTATGACGAGAAACGGCACGGTCAACAGCGTAGAGGATATAAAGGACTTCAACAGAAAGGTCGTTGCGCTCGGAGAAAAGCTCGGTAAGCCTGTCGTTGCAACGTGCGACGTTCACTTTATGGATCCGCACATGGCGGAGTACCGTAAGATAATCATGCACGGCAAGGGCTTCGAGGACGCAGACAATCAGGCTCCGCTCTATCTGCGCACCACCAAGGAGATGCTTCGGGAGTTCGATTACCTCGGAGAGGAAAAGGCTTACGAGATAGTCGTAACGAATACGAATAAGATATCCGATATGGTCGAGCAGATCAAGCCGATCCCCGACGGCAATTTCCCGCCGTTCATCGACGGCGCCGAGGAACAGCTCAACTCGATCACATGGGAGCGCGCAAAGAAGATGTACGGCGATCCGCTGCCCAAGATCGTAAAGGACAGGCTCGACCGTGAGTTAGGTTCGATCAACAAACACGGCTTCTCCGTACTTTATATGACGGCTCAGAAGCTTGTTGCCGATTCCGAGGCTCACGGCTACCTTGTAGGTTCTCGAGGATCTGTAGGCTCATCGTTTGTCGCTACGATGTCGGGTATTTCGGAAGTAAATCCGCTCTCGCCGCACTATGTTTGCCCGAACTGCAAGAACAGTGAATTTATCACGGACGGCAGCTATGGTTCGGGTTTCGATCTTCCCGAAAAGAATTGTCCTAAGTGCGGAACGCTTTATCACCGTGACGGTCACGAGATCCCGTTTGAGACGTTCCTTGGCTTCGATGGAGACAAGGTCCCCGATATCGACCTTAATATCGCGGGAGAGTATCAGTCTCGTTCACACCGCTACACCGAGGTGCTCTTCGGAAAGGAGAACGTCTTCAAAGCGGGAACTATAGCAACTGTTGCCGACAAGACCGCCTTCGGCTACGTAAAAAAGTACGCCGAGGAGAAGGAAAAGGTATTCCATAAAGCGGAAGAGCTGCGTCTTGCGGAGGGCTGCACAGGTATCAAGCGCACAACAGGTCAGCACCCGGGCGGCATGGTCGTTGTACCGAGGGGAATGAGTATCTTTGATTTCTGCCCGATACAGCACCCCGCAAACGATATGAAAAACGACAACATCACGACACACTTCGACTTCCATTCTATCCACGACACCATCTGTAAGCTGGACGAGCTGGGTCACGATGTTCCGACGATATATCACTACCTTGAGGAGTTTACGGGCATCAGCGTTATGGATGTTTCAATGTCAGACGAAAAGGTAATGTCGCTGTTTACTTCGACAGAGGCGCTCGGCGTAAAGCCCGAGGATATCGACTCCGAAACAGGTACATTCTCGCTTCCGGAGACAGGCACGAGCTTCGTTCGTCAGATGCTCGTTGAAGCGCGTCCGAAGACGTTTGACGATCTTATGCAGATCGCCGGATTGTCCCACGGCACGGACGTATGGCTTGGCAATGCGCAGGAACTTATCCACAACGGAACGTGTACGATCTCCGAGGTTATAGGAACGCGAGACAGCATCATGACGTATCTGCTGCACAAAGGTCTCGAACCGAAAATGGCGTTCAAGATCATGGAGATCGTCAGAAAGGGTAACGCCACAAAGCTGCTGACAGAGGAGCATATGCAGGCGATGCGCGATCACGATGTTCCCGAGTGGTACATCGACTCGTGTATGAAGATCAAGTATATGTTCCCGAAGGCTCACGCAGCGGCGTACATGATATCTACGCTGCGTCTCGGCTGGTATAAGGTATACAAGCCGCTCGAATACTATGCGGCGTACTTTACCGTGCGCGGTGAGAGCTTTGACGCCAAGTCGGCGCTCGAAGGAAAGCCTGCCGTTGAAGCCAAAATCAAGGAGATCAACGAGAAGGGCAACGCCGCCAGCGCAAAGGAAAAGACCGATCTTGCGACGCTCCAGATCGTAAACGAAATGCTCGCCCGCGGAATAAAGGTGCTGCCGATCAGCATTTTCAAGTCGGAAGCGAAGAAGTTCCTCATCGAGGACGGCGCACTCAGACTTCCGTTCTCGTCGATGCCGGGCGTAGGTGAAGCGGCAGCGGAAAGTCTTGCGAATGTAGTAAAGGCGGGCGGTTTCCTGTCGATAGAGGACGTGGCTCGCAGTGCGAGCGTGTCGAAGACAGTCATAGAAACGCTCAAGGAGATCGGCGCGTTCGGCGACCTGCCCGAGTCGAATCAGATGACGCTGTTCTGATCGGGTGAGATTATGAATAGAATAATTGAAATAATACAGCAGAAGTACGGCGAATTTTGCGGGCTTCTGCCGCCTTTGGAGGAGTCACAGTATGAGCTTTCGGAAAAAATGCTTCCCGAGGATTTGTTTGAGATAATAAGGATCAGCAACGGTATATACGAGCTTATGACCTGCCCGAACGTCAATGACGACAAGCCGTTTGTAATGGGGCACATCATATTTCCGTTTGAAGAAATACGATCTGCTACCGAGTCTTTTTCCGAGCTGTTCGGCGCTGAAGGGACGGTTTTCGCGGGTAACGGAGCGGGCGGCTATTACGTGATCGATCCCGCCGGAGCGATATATCTCTATGAGTATACCGACGACGGCGGCCAATACCGCGCGGAAAATTTGCAGGAGTATTTTACGAATCTGAATTACGAACCAATTTAAACGTGTATTTCAGAAGCGCCCCGAGGTCTTCGCTTCGGGGCTGCTATGTTATACTGATCTCTGATTAAAAGACTTAAAGATTTTAATTAGAGAGCAGTATTATTATAAGGAGCAAGCTATGCAGATATTGACAGCGCATTTTAAGGACGAGCTTCACGATACATTCATCGAAATTGTAAACACGGAGAAGGACGCACAGGACGATCCTCTTTCCTTTACTCTCGACTCGATCACGTTTCGGGGAAGCAGCCTCGGGAATTTTCAGCTTTCCGATGAGACGCAGTATGACGAAGCGAAGGAGAAGTTTCACATTCTGAAAGCGGGTCCGTATAATGTCGGGGACAATACAGCTGGGTACTTGTATACCCTGCAAAGATATGCGCTCGATGTTGAGATACCGGTCAAGGTGCTTCGCAAACGCGACGGCTGCGAGCTTCCTGCCGTTATACATTTATCCTTTGAATACAAAGAGCATGATATGGAAAAGCGTCAGTCAATCCGATACTGCGACGATGTGAGGGTGTATCAGGACGATGTGAAGGTCTCCGATTTTTCTCTCCTTGCAGATGGGGCAAAATACAGCAGCACAAGGAAAATTCCCGCCTTTGACCTCGCCCTGCCCGATATTTGCAGGCAGATGTCGAAGGAATATTATTTAAAGAGCTGCTTTACCTGTCAGTATTCCGAATATTCGCCGTATGGCGGCGACGATTACGGCTCTATGCTGTGCTATCGGAATAATAAGGAGGAGTGTCTTAAGGTGCACAACAAGGACGATTACTTCGAGTACCTTGAAGATAAGGATTTTGAAATGCGTCAGGAGACCTTCCTTTGTGAAGAATACGAGCCGAGAAACAAGTGCTCGGGCTACCGCGGGTTTGTTGACGGAGTAGATCACTTGTAAGCTTGTGATATCAAGGAGATCAATGCAGATGATAGAAAAGTATTGTGCGAAAAAACTGATCGTGGACGGACTGGAGACGTACATTATTTCTCCCGCACGCTATGATGATATATTGAAGGATACGGAGCTTTCGCGGCAGCTTGAGATAAATGGCGAATTTCTCAAGGTACTGATAAACAACGCGGCAAAGATAGATGAAATGAAAATACACCTTGCGTTTGTATGTCATAAAGCCTGGGAAAATCATATTTGGCAGCCGATAAATGTGTGTGAATATGAAGACCGGTATTATCACGTATCGATAAGGGATACCTGGCTGTGCAGAGAATGCGGTCACGTTCATAGGGGCAGTATCATTATGCCTATGGCAGAGGCTGACGCGGTATTCTTAGACAAGCCTCATTTCAGGGACTTCGAAATTCCCGCAATTTCCAAAAAGCTGCCCTGCGAAATCTGCGGCAGACCGCTGCAGAATCATCTGATTATCATTAAGCAGGATAATCCCCCGAGGTCTTCGCTTCGGATGTGACGAATACTGCGGGTAAATCAAACGAAACGAAGTGAGGACACTGTGACGAATGAACAGCGAGCCGAAAAGCTGATAGAGGAATTGGGCTTCGATTTTGAAACGATCTCCAAGGCTTATGTGATCGGATTATTTCAAAATGAGATAAACGATTTCCGGCAAGGCAGCAGTGAATATATCAGATTGTTATGCGGGTATCTTTACTGCTTGGGGGACGAGTCCGATATCCCTCTTATCAAAAAGGCTAAATATGGGATCAATATGGACGTGGGTTGTATGATCGACATAGAGTGGATCGAAAGCCTTGAAAACGGCGGCAACGAAGACCCCGCCGCTTTTATCCGCCCGAAAAATGAAATTGTGAAAAGCTTTGTTGATTATTACTCTGATTATTTCGCTCAGTCGGATGATGATAACGATTAATGCTCGGGCGCAAGTGAGAAGATAGATAGGAGTTTATAAGAATAAATCATGAATAATTTTCAAGTCGATTTTTTGAGGGCTATAAAAGATATTCAAGAGACCAGTGTAGGAATTGCCATGTGCGATAATGCTGAATTCAATTCCAAAGAGGAAGCTCTATATTCTATAACTTACGATGTAATTTATCGTATTATGGAGTTATTAGACGGGTATGGAGACGACAAAGTCGGAAGAATTGATATTGTGAAAAGGAGTACAGGAGAATCATTAAAGGAAAATCCAAACATTGAACTTCATGATAGAATTGTTGAATATATAAAAGATTTATAAATTTCGCAACCTCCCCGGAGCATATTTTTGCTTCGGGGATTATTTCGATCTGATTTTCCACACCGCAACCGGATGTCTGTACACCTGATTATTACAACATTTTTTGGCAATAATATAAAAGATATTGAACAAAATTTGTGTATTATGAGTTACATTTTTGTAATCCTCTTTACTTTTTTCTCATTTTGATATATCATAGTAGAAGGTATTATATAATGATGGGAGGTGCGTGAGCTTGTCTAAGAGTGTGTTCAGATCGGTTGCTATGCTGCTTGTGCTGGCGGCTCTGCTTGTTATGCTTCTGACAAGGCTCGATCTTCTGATAGCAGCCTTCAACAAGTTCCTCGGAGTGCTCACGCCGTTTCTTGTAGGCTTTATAATCGCCTATCTGACAAATATCCCGTACATGTTCTTTATGAACAGAGCATTCGGCTTCATGGACAAGCCGACAGAATTAAGACAAAGCAGGCTTGACGAGTTCCTTGCAAGACTGCGTAAGCCGCTGTCGCTTATTCTGTCCTTTGCGCTGTTTTTCGCTGTGATAGTTCTGCTGCTGAGTATAATCATTCCGCAGATAACGAGCAGTATACAGGGCGTTGTCGATAATTTCGGCATATACTATACGTCATTCCAGGAATGGGTGTTCTCCGTAGCTGCAAAGCTCGGATTTGAGTCGGAAACCATGTCGGACGTATTTGCAAACATCAATGAGCTTATCTCGCAGTACACAGGCGGAGATCTGTCGGATACCTCGGACATCGTTGACGTAGGTACTGTTCTCAACGGTATTACAAATTACCTGTTTCCGCACATTTTCGACTTTACGAAGAACTTGTATAATGTTGTATACAATGTGATTCTCAGCATCGTTGTATCGGTATACTACCTTGCGAACAAGGAAATGCTGATGAATCAGATCAAGAAGATCACTTACACGATAGTTCCGCAGAAATATCTCGGTAAGGTCATGCGGACGGTAGATATCTGCAACAACAAGGTCGGTAAATTTCTCTACGGAAAGATAATCGACTCGACGATAATCGGTCTGCTCTGCTTCATCGTGCTGAAGATCATAGGCATAGACTATGCGGTGCTTCTGAGCGTTTTTGTCGGTGTGACAAATATCATACCGTTCTTTGGCCCGATCATCGGCGCTATCCCCGGAGTGATCCTGCTTCTGATGATCGACCCGCTCCAGGCGCTCGTGTTCATCGTTATCATCATCATCATTCAGCAGCTTGACGGCAATATCATCGGACCGAAGATACTCGGGGATCAGCTCGGCATTTCGGGCTTCTGGATCATGTTCAGCGTACTTGTCGGCGGCGGTCTGTTCGGATTTTTGGGACTTTTGCTCAGTGTACCTATTTTCGCTGTGATATATATGATAGTAGGCGAGAAAGTAAACGGAAGACTCGTCACGCTCGGCTATGCGACAGAGGAAAATGTCCGTGTCGATCCGCTCCCGCAGGTAGCCTACGAGGACGGTCACATCATCGCTGACGATGACGATGAGGACGAGATCGTTTTTGTTGAGGAAGATCTGCCCGAGGAAAACACAACGGACGAGGATTTCTTCTGATAAAATATTCATTAACATAAAGAGAGGTTAATGCCGTGAAAAGCTTATTAGACAGAGTAAACGGATCGTTTGACGAACTCTCAAAACGACAGAAGCTCATTGCGGAGTATATTAAAAATCATTACGACAAGGCGGCATATATGACGGCGTCGAGGCTCGGAGAGACGGTAGGCGTCAGCGAATCCACAGTCGTGCGTTTTGCCGTTGAGATAGGCTATGAGGGCTATCCGGAACTGCAGCGCGCCATGCAGGAAATGATACGCGACAAGCTGACTTCCGTTCAGCGAATAGATGTTGCTTCAGACCGAATAGATTCGGGCGATATCCTGTCAAGCGTTCTCGGTCAGGATATCAAGCTCATCAAGAAAACTATAGAGGAAAATAATTCCGACGCCTTTGAACGCTCGGTAGATTATATCCTCAATGCGCATAAGATCTATATTTTTGCCGTTAAAAGCTCTTTTGCCCTTGCAAGGTTTCTCGGGTATTACCTTGAGCTGATTTTCGGCAACGTGAAGATCATCGAAACAACAAGCAAAAGCGAGATGTATGAACAGCTTTTCAGAACGGACGAGAATGATGTAATGATCGGCATAAGTTTCCCGAGATACTCTTCGTCTACGCTCGAGGCTATGCAGTTTGCGTCACAGCAGGGCGCGAAGGTCATTGCCATTACCGACAGTATGACGTCTCCGGTTACGAAGATATCCGACTGCGTTCTTGTTGCAAAGAGCGATATGGCATCGGTCGTTGATTCTCTCGTAGCGCCGCTCAGCCTGATCAACGCGCTTATAGTAGCTACAGTCTCACGAAAGCGTGACGAGGTCACACATACGTTCCGCCAGCTTGAGAATATCTGGGACAGATACAATATTTACGTAAAGAACGGAGAGAATAAGTCGAATGGGGAAGAATAGCGCGATTATAGTCGGCGCGGGAGCAGCGGGCTGCATGGCTGCCGTTACTGCGGCTCAGCGCGGGATCGACGTTACTCTGTTTGACCGCAACGAGAAGATCGGCAGAAAAATGCTGATAACGGGCAAGGGACGCTGCAATGTTACAAATAACTGCGACCGGGATACTCTGATGTCGTCAGTGCCCGTCAACAGCCGCTTTCTCTACAGCGCCTTCGCTGCATTCACTCCGCAGGATACGATGGACTTCTTTGAAAAAAACGGTGTTGCTCTCAAGACGGAGAGAGGCAAGCGCGTTTTTCCAAAGTCTGACAGATCGACAGACATTATAGATGTATTTTTCAAAAAGATACGCGAGCTTGGTATCAGGCTTATAAACGCCAATGTCACCGAGCTGATAACAGACAGTGAAAACAGGGTGTGCGGTGTCAGGACAGACAGGGGAGAGTACCGTGCAGACAGCGTTGTTGTCTGCTGCGGCGGCTGTTCGTACCCTCAGACAGGCTCCGACGGCTTCGGCTACAGGCTTGCTGAAAGCGTCGGTCATACGATAGTCGAGCCGCTGCCGTCGCTGATCCCGATAGTGACAAAAGAAAAATGGTGCGCCGAGCTTCAGGGACTGTCGCTCAAAAATGTGACTCTTACCCTGAAGGGCAGCAAGCAAAAGCCGCTTTATACCGAGCTTGGAGAGATGCTTTTCACTCACTACGGCATTACCGGTCCTCTCGTGCTGTCGGCGAGCGCTCACATAAACGTCCGCAGGAGCAGAGATTACAGGCTTATCATAGATCTTAAACCCGCACTGACAGCAGAACAGCTCGACAAGCGAATCCTGCGCGACTTCTCGGGTTCTATAAACAGAGATATAATTAATTCGCTCGATGACCTTCTTCCAAAAAGGCTGATCCCCGTTGTCATCAGGCTTGCAGATATTGAGCCTCATAAAAAATGCAACGAGATCACCAGGGAAGAGCGTGCAAGACTTGTCTCATCACTCAAGGAAATGACGCTGACCTTTGAAGATCTTCGACCGATTGAGGAAGCGATCGTTACCTCGGGCGGCGTTAAGGTCAAGGAGATCGACCCGAAGACTATGCGCTCAAAGCTCTGCGATGGTCTGTATTTTGCGGGAGAGATAATAGATGTAAACGCCTACACGGGCGGATTTAACCTTCAGATCGCCTTTTCAACGGGTTATCTTGCGGGTATGAGTATATAAACACAAAAGGAATGAATACAATGTTTTCAGTAGCAATAGACGGCCCTTCAGGCGCAGGCAAAAGCTCAGTTTCGAAGGCTGTCGCAAAGGCGGCAGGCTTTATCCATGTCGATACGGGCGCGCTGTACAGATCGCTTGCGTATAAAGCACTCAAAAGCGGCACGGATATCTCCGATACGGATGCGGTAAACAAACTGCTTGCTCGGACCGAGATTTCTCTGATACTCGAAGACGGCGCTCAGCGTGTTCTTGTAAACGGCGAGGATGTCACTCCCTTTATCAGGACTGAGGAGGTCTCAATGGCGGCGTCGAATATCTCAAAGATACCGAGCGTCAGAGCTTTCCTGCTTGATACTCAGCGGAAGACCGCCGAAGAGCACAACGTCATTATGGATGGCAGAGATATTGCCACAGTCGTGCTCCCAAACGCCGATGTGAAGATATTTCTTACCGCTTCGGCAGAGAAAAGAGCCGAAAGAAGATACAAAGAACTACTTGAAAAAAACGAAGAAGTAGAGTATAATAAGATATTAGAAGATGTAATTAAGAGAGATAAACAAGATACCGAAAGAGAGACGGCTCCGCTCAGACCGAGCGAGGATTCCGTTACGGTTGACACAAGTCTGCTTGATTTCGATCAGTCTGTTGATAAGATCTTGCAGCTTATTAAGGAGCGTATGTGATGGGTCCTCAGTTTTACAAGGTCGCAAAAAGCGTCAGCCGCGTGTTTATGAAGCTGTTTTATCCCTACGATGTTGAAAACGGCAACTCTATCCCCGAGGACATGGCGTGCATCGTGTGCAGCAATCACCTGAGCGTGATGGATCCTGTGTTTTTGAACGTGACGCAGACGCGCCTGCTTCATTTTATGGCGAAGAAGGAGCTTTTTAAAAATAAGCTTTTCGGTGCGCTCATAACAAAGCTCGGAGCGTTTCCCGTCAGCCGCGGAAACGACGGCGGCAAGGCGATAGGCAAGGCAGAGGAGCTTTTGTCACAGGGCGAATGTATCGGTATTTTTATCGAAGGTACGCGCTCGAAGAAAGGCAAGCTCGGCAGAGGACATATAGGCGCTCTCGTCATAGCGAAGGCTGCGAATGTTCCTATAGTGCCGTGCTGCATTACGGGTAAGAAGACTTTTATCAAGGCTTTTCGCAAGACGAAGATCACCTACGGCGAGCCGATGACTCCCGAGGAGCTTGGTATCATGACCGATGATTCAAAGGCATTGCGCGCCGCTGCGGCAAAGATCATGGAGAAGATCGGAGAGCTCAGAGAGGAACACATCGAGCAGTTCAAAGAAAAAAGCAGGAAATGATCCCCTCATCGGAGATGAATCATCGTGAATATTACGGTAGCGAAGAGCGCGGGCTTCTGTTTCGGAGTGGACCGCGCGGTAAATATAGTCGGAAAACTGATAGAGGACGGGGAGAGCGTCAGCACACTCGGTCCGATAATCCATAACAAGCAGGTGGTCGGAGAACTGGAGCATAAGGGTGTCACGGTCGTGAACGATCCGACAGAGGCTTCTCCCGACAGGACGCTTGTTATCCGTTCCCATGGCGTGGGCGCGGACGTATATAGTTATTTGGATAAAAACGGGATACCGTTCGTCGATGCGACCTGCCCTTTTGTGACTAAGATACACAACATTGTCAGGGAGCAGTCGAAGGCGGGAAAGACCATTCTGATAGCGGGTGACAGCGAACATCCCGAGGTCAGAGGCATCATGGGCTTCTGTGAAACGCAGCCTGTAACCTTCAAAACGAGTGAGGAGCTTGAAAAAATCCTCTCGGAAAACCCTGAATTGATGGACAAAAGCGCCTGTCTGGTAGCTCAAACGACGTTTGATACAAAAGAATGGAAAAAATCTTTAAAAATATTTGAAAAACTATGTACAAATTCAATTTTTTTTGGTACAATATGTAATGCGACCTCACAA
>ONIC01000200.1 GCA_900317815.1 uncultured Eubacteriales bacterium
AAAAATGATGAATGTAGACTTTGTGTGGATACACGAATCGGCGACGGTTTTGGAATCCACACTTGCCCACACGCTCAACAGCAGAGGAACGAAAACACTCGTTGTCGAAATGGGCGTCGGTATGCGTATTACGAAGGAGTACTGCCGTCAGCTTTTTGACGGTGTTCTGAATCTTATGAAGCAGCTCGGAATGTGGAAGGGCGAAACGGCTGACGTTCGTGAGCCGATCACCTCCGAGGGGCGAGAGGTCGGGTTCGTCAATTCCGACGCGGCAGGTGTGTTCGTGCCGTGCGTGAGCTTCGGGGAGAACGTAAAGGAAGGCGATCATATCGGTGATGTAGTCGATCCGCTCACATCAAGTGTTGTCGAAAGGGTGCTTGCCGTCTGTGACGGAATGATATTCACGCTGCGCGAATACCCCGTAGTATACGGCGGTTCACTTCTGGCAAGAATTTTGCGGGCGGCAGACGGAGGTGACGACCAATGAAAAAGAAAGTATTATTCTCACTTAAATCGCCCTACCGTGAGCAGCTCGACATTGTCGGCTTTAAGTTCGGTCACGGAAAGAAGTCTCTTGCCATCGTCGGCGCTATGCGGGGAAACGAAGTACAGCAGATGTACGTGTGCTCCCGAATGGTGCAGGAGCTGAAAAAGCTCGAGTCAAAGGGCAGGATAGCTGAGGACACCGAAATACTCGTCGTACCGTGCGTCAATTATTACTCGATGAACATCGGCAAGCGCTTCTGGGCGATGGACAATACCGACATCAACAGAATGTTTCCGGGCTACAACCTCGGCGAAACAACGCAGCGTATTGCGGACGGACTTTTTTCAAAGCTTCGAGGCTACGAATACGGCATACAGCTTGCGAGCTTTTATCAGCCGGGAATATTTCTGCCCCACGTCAAAATGATGAACACTAGCTTTACAGACCCGGATATTATGAAAGACTTCGGGCTTGAATACGGCATTGTCCGCAGGCCGCGCCCTTATGACACGACGACGCTCAACTACAATTGGCAGGTGTGGGAGACTAAAGCGTTTTCGGTCTACGCAAACGCTACGGATGAAATTGACGTAAAGGCGGCAGATGAAGCGGTCAACGCAATTCTGCGGTTTATGTCTAATCGCGGTATCGTAAAGGCGAAAACGCCGCCGGGATATGTTACTGTGATATTGAACGAAAGCGAGACTAAGCAGATACAGTCCGAATCGGCAGGAATTTTCTTTAGTAAAACAGATATCGGAAAGAATGTCGAGCGCGGCGATGTGCTCGGAGAAATACTCGACCCATTCGACGGCGAGCTTATCAGCGAAATACGCACGCCCGTTTCGGGAACGGTCTATTTCGCTTATCACAGCCCTCTGATAAACGCCAAGACGGTGTGCTTTAAAATAATAAAATAGCGGTCGAGCGACCGCAGGCAAGTTCCGTCCGACTTTATTGTTAACGAAAGTCTCTGCCGCACAGTTAATTATCCATTCACGCGACGGACGCGACGAATAAGTGAGTAGAATAGATCAAACCAAATAGCAAATTTGAATTAATAAAACGGAGCTGCTGCAGATCGGGCAACAGCTCCGTTTCAGGGAGGATAAAAACAATATATGATAACACTCAATGATTATTTATACTCGGGAGATACGGTGCTGAAGATCCTGCACCAGTATTCCTGCGACCTGAAAAAAGAGGCGTCCGCCAATCGAAATACGATCGACCTTATACACAGCAATTTTCTGATTCAGCTTACCGAGCTGCTGGAGCATAACGACTTTTTAACGTCGCAGTCGCAGAGAATAAAGGAATTTTACAAATATATGACGCAGGAATACCCGTTTCTTGCGTTCACATTCAAGGGAAGAATAAAATCTCTTATCCGCGCAGAGGAAAAATTCAACGGGTACATTCTCGAATACATTTACGATTACTATAAAGAAAACGGAACCTACCCGACCGAAACGCAGATCAAGAGCAATCTGCTGCGCTTCAGAGATTTAATAGCATACCGCATTGTGATATCGCTGCCGCTGTGTCACGTATCGTCAAAAGAACGGCCAGACGAGCAAGAGCTTGGGTACCTTTATGAGATCGCAAACACAATGCCGACATTTCTTGAAGAGCGGGGATTTACCGCTGAGCTTTCGGGTACTGCGGGAAGGACGATATCCGAAAAGCTGACAGAGAACAACCGAGTTTACTACAGAGATTACGTTGCAAAGCCGAGGCCGTCGGGATATCAGTCGCTGCATATCACCTTTTACGATAATCTTGCGAGATGCTTTACGGAGGTACAGCTCAGAACGAAAGAGATGGACGACCTTGCCGAGATCGGCAGAGCAAATCACTTTGGCTACGAAAAGCAGCAGGAAGAAAGACGTTCCAAGCGCGATATAATCTCGGAGGGAGAATGCAAATACTTTGATGAAGCGTATGATCGGCTGATAAAAATGCAGGAGCTTGACCTATCAACGATAAACGTAAATATGTTCAAGGCTATCAATAATCAGCTTATCAATGATGGC
>ONIC01000094.1 GCA_900317815.1 uncultured Eubacteriales bacterium
CTTGGATCGTTGTTTTTCATCATCTGACCTACCCTATTGTTTATCGTGACGTCGAACCGAAATTCGAGAGTGGCCACACTACAAATACTATTTCTCCTACAATATCACCCGTCGAGATACATCCGACAGATGAGCTGCGGCTGTCTACGCTGACTTCCCTGTTATCGCCCATTACGAAGTAAGTACCCTCGGGGACCTGATACGGATATTCTATATCATTGTTCTCACCAAAGGACGGCTCCTTGAGATACGGCTCGTCAAGTTTGTTCCCATTTACGAACACAGAACCTTCCTCGTCAATCTCCACTGTATCAAACTCGCCTGCTATGACACGTTTGACAAGAACTCTGTTTGAGTAGTATAGCCCGACTATCTCACCGGTTTGATACTCTTTTTTCTTTATAGACACAACGATGTCGCCTTCATTGAGTGTCGGGCGCATCGACTCGCCGTAGATCTGAAGAACGGGAAGCAAGAGGCTAGCAACAAGAACGCTGACCGCTGCCGTGATTATCAAAGCATACAGCGTGCTTCTCAGTATCTGAAAATATCGGCTGTTGAATTTTACACGATACAGTTCCCGTTCAAGCTGTTCCGTAGTTGGAAGTGCGTTCGTGTTTGTTTCATTCGGTGTTTTCATCGACGTGGCTCTCACTTTCTCGCATTTGCCTTACGCTTTCAAGATAGATATCAGCCGCCCTCTGAGCCGCTTCAAAAACGCCCGAGATTTTCAGCGCCGCTTCAGCGATGGAGCCTGCGTTTTCGAGGAGGATATTCTTATTTTCAAGCTCTGATCTCAGACTGTCGATCTCTGCCTGACGGCTGTCGAGCAGTTTGCTCTGTTCAAGAAGCATTTCCAGAAGCTCTTTTCTGCTGAGCTTTTTCAATTCCTTGTCAGTCATAAATGTTCACCAGATGATATAAGATTGTATAATAACGTATGCAGAAAGCATTAATAAGAAAACGGACACTTTCACAAGCCAAGTGACACTGCGTATAGTTGTAACATATATATTCACTTGGTTCAATGGCAATTTACGAGGAATTTTTATAGATTTAAAAAAACAATTCGTTCTGTTTTAACAGTTGAATAGATACATAAATATATATGTGTACATATACTAGGTGAATTTTAAATTATTTTTTATAATTATATACTTATAATATATTTATTTATGCTTCTAATTATACTTTATAGTGAGAAAAATATAAATCATTGTGACTGTTGCTGATTTTGTAGACTTTAAAAAAAACAGTGTTAAAGCAAAACCCGTGACCTATGAAATCGAAGTCATCTATATCACCCATACCCTGGAATTCTTTCAAAGCCTGTATATCAATACCGTGTTCCTTGAAAAGCTCAGATATAGTCTTTTTCTTCCTCATTCCTTCTTCTGATAAGCTGCTCCAAATCGGCATATTCACCGAGTATACTTATTTTCGTGTAATCAATGATATTTTCGCCGCAGAAGCTTTCCGTCCGCATCATAAACCGATACCACCTCGTTGATGATACGAACAATACGGCCGTTTACGTCAACATAAGGTTTTTTCTGAGGTTCAGAATGAGGGGCCGGTAGATAGACAGTATCCGGTCCCTCTTTTGGTTTCGGAGGGTGATAGTTAGGATAAATTTCAACCGGGCCGTCCCATTCGGGATCGTAGTACAAACGGTATACTCCTCTGAAATCCATCCTGAAGCATAGCAATATTTGCAGGCATGTGTGCAGCCCACATAGGGGTTGACGGCAAAATCTGACACGGGCAGATTCATCTTCGTCATGATGTCTTTGACTTCAATTTCCTTAATAACTATGTGATTCTCCTTACCGATATTCACAGTCATCCAGATGGTCGTTCACGATCCCGATCGACTGCAGGAATGAGTATGTGATCACCGGGCCGACGAACCCAATCCCGCGTTTTTTCATGTCCTTGCTCATGGCAATAGACACATCTGATACTAATTTCAAATTAAATGCTTTAATTTGAAATGCGCGCGCTGCGCACGCTGATGCCGCGCAAAGCGCGTCATCCCGTCTCATAC
>ONIC01000093.1 GCA_900317815.1 uncultured Eubacteriales bacterium
AAGGAACAGCGTATAGCCATAGAAATGCTGATTATCACCTATCACCACATATCCCGTTTCAAGTTCCTTTACAAAATAAGGATTCTCACCTTTTTTAATCATATCAATTCGTTCACATATTAGGCACATAATTATCTCCTATAAATTCCGATTAATTTTAGTTATATTTTTAGCACAGCATAACTGCACTGTCAATAGAAACTCCATAGTACTTCTGTTTTATGAAACTATTACGACTTATATAAAAGTTCTTTAGAAAATTGTATTAAAAATTTTAATGTATCGTTATTAACACATTTTTTGAAAATGTATTGACTTTTTTTGATTATATAATATAATTTATATAGATAAGGGAGGTGAATCCTTTGTATTAAGAAGTATTATTTCTGAGCGATTTGTGTGGAGGTGATATTGTGGTTATAAACAGTAACAGAAAGCCCATTTTGTTTTGGTCAGTATTCATATCTTTTTGTCTGATTCTTTTAACTGTTACTTTAGTACTTAACAGTAAAGAACAAAGATATGAGATCAAAAACTATTTTTACCCTGTTTCGCACGGTGTTATCAAATGCGATCGATCGGACGATTGGAATACTGTGTCATTTTCCCGTTTGGATGTATCCTCTAATGAATATCTCGATGAGAAGTTTTCTTATTCAACTCCATTTGCTCACAAGCTGTTAGTTTGCAGTGCATCCAGCTCCGACAAGGCAAATGTAGAAATCAGAGTTTTAGATTCAGATGGAAATGTAGTTATTAATAATACGATTTTAAAGTGTGACAGTACGATTTCACTGGGAACACTTGAGAATGATAAAGAGTATATTCTTCAATGCAGATTTGGAGACGGCAAGTATTATTTTAATATTTGTTAATCATATATTTCACTGTCAGCTGTTTCAAAAAAGAAACTATTTTGCTGTAGACTGACTCCCGGAGATTTTGATCTTCGGGAGTATTTTTATTTTAAATTAATAAACACCAATCCGATCATGCATATCACGATGCCGACGAGCTTGTTCCAAGTGATCTTTTCGTGAAACATAAATGCGCCCACGAAAATAAGCGCAAGCGCCAGCACGGAGCTTTGCGTTATCTGCGCCACGCTGACCTTCCAGCCTGCCTTGTATGCAAAAAGCCAGCCTGCTTCAAGTCCTACAAGTACCAGTCCGAAAGCGAACGGCACCCAGTTGAGTTTGCCGTATTCCTTGATAATGTTCCCGTTTTTGTTCAGTACAAAGTAAAGAATCAGGCATAATACTGCGCTTAAAGAGTATGTTACAGTCAGCGACGCAAACGGATCTATGTCCGACGGCATTGACTTTGCGCAGATCTGATATATGATGTTGGAAATGATAACGATCGCTATCGGCAAAATGTAATTAAGCATTTTTCTCCCCGTTCCTATGTAGTGTCTCCTTAAACTATTATACCACGCCGACCCTTTCAGTTGTTACAAAAATATAAATTGCACCATATAAAAAACAGCGTATTTTACTCTTGATAATTTGCACCTTTGATGTTATAATAATTCGTGCTGAAATAATGGTTTAAACCGAAAGGACGATCTGATTATGGATATAAAGGAAGAATCCCTGAAGCTGCACTATGACTGGAAGGGCAAGATCGAAGTCACAACGCGCTGCGATGTCAGCGACACACACGGTCTTTCGACTGCGTATACTCCCGGAGTAGCTCAGCCTTGTCTCGAAATTCAGAAGGATGTCAATAAAAGTTACGACCTCACAAGACGTCACAACCTCGTTGCCGTTGTAACGGACGGTACGGCGGTGCTCGGTCTCGGTGATATCGGTCCCGAAGCAGGTATGCCCGTTATGGAGGGCAAGTGCGCGCTGTTCAAGGCGTTCGGTGATGTTGACGCTTTTCCGATCTGCGTAAAGTCCAAGGACGTTGATGAGATAGTAAACACGATCTATCTTATCTCGGGCAGCTTCGGCGGCATCAATCTCGAGGATATTTCCGCTCCGAGATGCTTCGAAATTGAGCGTAAGCTCAAAGAGAAGTGCGATATCCCCGTGTTCCACGATGACCAGCACGGCACGGCGGTCGTTGTTGCTGCAGCGCTCATAAACGCGCTCAAGATCGTCAAGAAGGATATTTCCGATATAAAGATCGTAGTCAACGGTGCAGGCGCCGCAGGCATTGCGATCACCAAGCATCTTATCAACGTAGGCGCAGACGCTTCGAAGATCATTATGGTAGACCGCTCGGGCATTATCTGCGAGGGTAAGGACTACAACAACGCTGCGAAGAATGAGATGGCAGCTATCACAAACAGAGAGCTTAAAACAGGTACACTCGCTGACGCTGTTGTAGGCGCCGATATGTTCCTCGGAGTTTCCGCTCCCGGCGTTCTGACAGAGGATATGGTAAAGACGATGAACAAGGACGCTATCGTTTTTGCAATGGCGAACCCTGTTCCCGAGATCATGCCCGACCTCGCCAAGGCAGCAGGCGCAGCAGTTGTAGGCACGGGACGTTCCGATTTCCCGAACCAGATCAACAACGTGCTTGTATTCCCGGGTCTTTTCAGAGGTGTGCTTGACTGCCGCGCTAAGGAGATCAACGAGGAAATGAAGATCGCAGCTTCCTATGCGATCGCAGAGATCGTTTCCGAGGATGAACTCAGTCCCGATTATGTGATCCCCGCAGCATTTGACAAGCGAGTTGCAAGAGCCGTTGCAGATGCAGTTATCAAGGCCGCAAAGGAAACAGGCGCAGCAAGGATCTGACGCTTTGCTTCGATAGGGCATTTACCGGTAAAATGACAAAACGCATCCTCCCGACATATCGCGGGAAGATGCGTTTTTTATGGTACTGCGCTTGTATTCACAAGGCGAAAAGGAATTTACAGCGGTGTCCTTTGATAAGAACGAAAATCCAATATAGTATCATTAATGAGTTTTTACAAAATTGTAATTACTTTTAACAGCTATGATGTTGTATTCATTGTACCTGTTGTGATATAATTCTTTAAGATACGGTATTATGCATTTTTGCATTTCGGAGGGGCGATAAGTCACTCGCCCTGCCTGATTTGTTTATATATGTATTGATTATTGGGAAACATAGACTTCTACAGGCAAGATTTACCGCAAGTTTCCCCGAAACAGATTTTGGAGTGATTAGATGTCTAAGATTTGCTATGGATGTATGAGGATCATAGGGGACGAGGACGATAAGTGCCCACACTGCGGCTTCGACAGAAGCATCGTTCAGGGACTTCCGTTTCTCCCGCTTGACGCCCGACTCCAGGACGACAAATATATAATCGGCAAAAAGATATCGAGCAACAACGAGAGCACGAAGTATATTGCACTCGACGCAGGAAGAGAAGTTCCTGTCATAATCAGGGAGTTCCTTCCGAACGGTCTTTGCGCACGAAGCAAGGACGGTCTCGCTATCAGAGTAAAGTCCGAGAAGACTGCCGTTTACAAGAGACTTCTCAATAAGTTCCTCGACTACAACAGAACGCTCGCCAGGCTCAAGGACTGCTCGGCAACGTGCAATATCCTTGATATCTTCACGGAGAACAATACGGCGTACGTTGTGGAGGAGCAGGAAGAGCTGACTTCCTTTACCGAGTACGTAAAAAAACATGGCGGGCACTTAAGCTGGGAGGAGGCGAAGCCGCTTTTTCTGCCGCTTCTCGGAACGCTTGAGGATATGCATAAAAACGGCATCTCCCATTACGGCGTAGGTCCGAGCAATGTCAAGATGACGAGCGACGGCAGGCTGAAGCTCCAGAATTTCAGCATCTCAGATATGAGAAAGGTCGGAACGGATCTTCGCTGTATGCTGATCTCGGGTTGTTCTGCGCCCGAACAGTACGATAAATTCTCTCTGCTCGATGAGAGCACCGATATATACGGCTTTACCGCCGTGCTCTTCTATGCGTTGACAGGCAGTGTGCCCGACGACGTAGAAAAAAGAAAGAATGACAACAAGCTGCTCATCAGCTCCAGCATAAACAAGAGCCTGCCGGATCACGTTCGTTCCGCACTTGCGGGAGGACTTCAGTTCGAGCAGGAGAGGCGTCTTCAGAATTTTGAGGAGCTTCGCGCAAAGCTATCTGCCGCTCCTTCTGTAAAGGCGATCCGCCGGGAGATGTCTCAGCCCGATGTTGACGATGACGACGAGCCCGAGACAACAGGCAAAAAGAAAAAGAAGTCGGGCGGTTCGATCCTTCCGGGCGTTATTTCGTGCATAGTGTCACTTGTTCTTTTTGTGATCATCGGCACATACTGGCTGCAGGGCAATCCTTTTGCGGCTATGTTCTCGCCGACAAACGCCTCTTCGGATTCCGATGCAGACGGTGTTACGGGCGAGGTCGTTACAGTTCCGAACCTTGTAGGCGTAAAGTATGAGGAAGCTGTCGAGAAGTCAGACAAGACATCCGATTATCAGCTCCTCAAGGCTGTCGAAGAGGAATTCAGCAACGATGTTCCCGAGGGTTACATCGCTTCCCAGTTCCCCGAAGCATATACAGAAGAAGTTCAGGGCTATTCGCTCTATATCACCGTCAGCAAGGGAGCAAAGCTTCGTGAGTTGCCTGATATCCAGGGCAAAACGGTCGATCAGGCTGCACAGCTTCTCGGAGATGAGAGCCTCGTGACCACACAGTCCTTCGAGTACAGCGATACGATCAAGAAGGGTCTTGTTATCGGCTACGATGCTCACAATGCAGGCGATAAGCTTGAGTACGGCTCAACGGTCGAGATCAAAGTCAGTCTCGGTGCAGACACATCTTCGAAGGTCGACAGCGACAGACGAAAGAAGTCCTCTGATACAGACACAGATTCGGAAGAAACAGAGTCCAGCGAACTTGAATAATTAAAGCGTGAAAAAAGCACTGACAAAAAGGTACAATCGTCTTGTTGTCAGTGCTTAATTAAAATATGAAGCTTTTATCCGAGGCGGTTCTCGGTGTTTCGTATCAGATTGAAAAGCGAGCTTGAGAGCGTAGGATACTCCTTTTCTATCAGCTCGGGCGACAGTTCGGGACGCTCTGTCCGATCGACGCTCCTGTATTCAACGAGCGGCATACCGTTGGAGATTATCTCGGCATTGCCCTCACAGATCGAGTTGAGAGCCTGAAGTCTGCTCTTGTAGATATGTTCTGCGACAGAGAACATCTTCTGTGGATTTTTCGGATTTGAGGAGTAAAGTATTCTGAATACTCTGTATATCCCGCAGGAAAGGTATGCGGCGATCTCGGCAGACAGTCCTTTATTCTCAATTTTATCGAGTATGTCGAAAATGATCGTCAGAGAGTTGAAGATAAGTGTTTTGTTCAAAGCGTTTATCATGCTGCTTTTTCGGCTGAGCGGTATCTGAACAGATGTTTCAGTCGCAGGAGTATCCGACAGTACGATCCGGTCGCTCTTGCGGTTTGCGGTCCTGCCGAGCAGATAATCTGCCGATACATCGTAATAATCCGCAACTCTCACAACAAAATCAAGACCGCACTCCCGGATCCCTTTTTCATAGTGGGAGAGAAGAGGCTGTGATATCCCGAGTTCTTCGGCAGCTTTCTTTTGGCTCAGTCCCCGCTCTTCTCGAAGCAGCGTGATTATTCTCGGAAAATTCTTATTCATACGATCATTCCTTTATTGTTTTTATACTTATAGTATAATCGCAATATAACTTTTTGTAAAGTGCAAAATTATAAATTAGAAGGTCATTTGCAATGAAATCATATCGTATTCATTTTATCAGACACGGCGCCTGTGAAGAAACGAGAAAGGGCGTTTATATAGGAACAAAAGACGTTTCGCTCAGCAAGGAAGGCAAAAAGGAGCTGAAGGCTCTTGACCGTGAATTTGACTATCCCGGAACGGCTGTCATTTTCACAAGTCCGCTGAAGCGCTGCCTTGAAACGTGCGAGATCATTTATCCCGCGATAAAGCCGATAGTTATAAACGAACTTCGTGAGTGCAGCTTCGGAGAGTGGGAGGGCAGAACTGCCGACAATCTATCGAAAAATGAGGATTTCAAGAAGTGGCTCGCAGGAGATACCTCGGTCAAACCGCCGAAGGGTGAGAGCGGCGCCGATTTTACAAAACGTATATGCAATATCTTTCAGAATATTGTTGAAGGTCTGCTTAAAACAGGCAACACCGATGCGGTGATCGTTACTCACGGCGGTGTTATCATGACGCTTCTGTCCGTCTACGGTCTTCCCCAGGCTAAACCGTTTGATTGGGCGATGGACGACGGCTGCGGTTTTTCGATGAGGATAATCCCGTCGTTGTGGATGCGTGACAAGGTAGGCGAGGTCTATGCGCGACTGCCCTACGAAAAAGAGCGCAATGAATACGACGAGGGAGACGGCATTGCATACTTTGACGATTATCCCGAGAGTATTACAGAAGATATGGAAGATAATTGATCTGACATTATATATCAAAACATCAAATCTTACAAGGAGTGTTATCAATGAAAAAAAGAACTTCGGCTATTTTAGCAGCATTGATCCTGTCTGCAACGGTCGTTTTTTCGGGTTGCGGAAGACCCGCAGAAGTTGCCGACGATGCAACCGTTTCAACGCCGTCAAGAGTAGGACTTGTTGAGTCTCAGCCTGCTTCGAGTGCGTCTGACGGCAAGATCCCCGTTATCTCATCGGGCGACAAGGATTATTCGTATCAGCTTACAGACGGCGGTGCAGATATTTCCTACGGCGCGATACTCCACTGCTGGAGCTGGTCGTTCAAGACGATCGAGGAAAATCTTCCCGCGATCAAAGAAGCCGGTTATACTTCCATTCAGACCTCACCGATCAATGAGTGTAAAGTCGGTGACGACGGCGGAATGGAGCTGTTCGGAGACGGTAAGTGGTACTACCACTATCAGCCTACGGATTATAAGATCGGTAACTATCAGCTCGGAACCGAGGATGAGTTTAAGCAGATGTGCAGCAAGGCAGCGGAGCTTGGCATCAACGTTATCGTAGACGTTCCGCTCAATCACGTTTCGAGCGATATGTCCGTTGTATCGGACAATATTAAGAATCTATGCGATGAACCGTTCCACGAGGTCGGAGAGATCGCAAGCTATTCGAGCAGAAAGCAGGTAACACAGGGTGATCTGCTCGGCCTTCACGATCTCAATACACAGGATAAGAGCGTGCAGAATTACATTCTTGAATACTTAAAGAGTGTTATAGCTGCGGGCGCATCGGGCTTCCGTTTCGATGCCGCAAAGCACATTGAGCTTCCCGATGATAAGGAGACTTTCGCTTCCGATTTCTGGCCGACAGTCCTCGACAACGGAGCAAAATTCCAGTACGGCGAGATACTCCAGGGCGAGAACGACAGGATCGATGCATACGCACAGCTTATGCACGTTACCGCTTCCAACTACGGCGAGTCGATCAGGCGTATTGCAAGCGGCAACCTCAGCGTTTCAAATATTGAAAGCTACGGTTCATCCAAGGTCGATGACAGCAGATTCGTAACATGGGTAGAGTCTCATGACAACTACTGCAACGATGGCTCGTGGGAAAACTACGAAGAATCCGAGATCGAGTTCGGTTGGGCAGTAATAGCGGCACGCGCAGGCGGTACTCCGCTTTTCTTCAGCAGACCCGCAGGCTCGAGCACAGACGATCAGTGGGGCGAGAACAAGATCGGAGCAGCAGGCGACGACGGATTCAAGAGTGCGAACGTAACAGCCTTGAACCATTTCAGAAATGAGATGGCAGGTCTGGGCGAGACACTCTCCAATCCCGACGGCGATGAAAGACACGTTCTTCTGATAGAACGCGGCGACAAGGGCGCTGTTATCCTCAATTCAGGCAGCAGCGATTATGTGCTTGACGCAGCGACAGTACTTGCCGACGGTACATACAAGGATAAAGTGACAGACGCCGAGTTTACGGTATCGGGCGGAAAGCTTACGGGCACAGTCCCCGCAGGCGGCATTATAGTTATCTACTAAGCAGGATTAAATACAACCGTGTAATTGTTGTTTCAATCGTGTATTCTGATAAATTCTTGAATATTTTGCTTGCAACTTTCCTGAGTATATGATATAATGAAAAGGATGTAAGTGCCTTTGGAGGTGGAAACAATGGAAGTAAAGGTAATTATTGAATTTATTCTCGGCGCATTGCTCATGATCTTTGCAATTGCTCTTGTAGTTGTAATTATGCTTCAGGAGGGCAACACGCAGGGACTCGGTACTATTACGGGCGGTGCAGACACATTCCTTTCAAAAAATAAGGCTCGTTCACTCGATGCGTTCCTCGCACGTTGGACAAAGTTATTTGTAGTAGGTTTTGTGATCGCAGTGCTTGGTATGAACGCTATTGAGCACTTTATGTAAATCCTGAAAAAAGGCGGGCTCCTCAGAGTTCGCTTTTTCATTTAGCAAGATACTTTTAGGAGTGATACACTTGAAAAAAAGATACACGCCCCTGATGTTATTAATGCTGACGGCAGCGGTGGTATTTTCGGCTCTGCCCGCAGCTGCCGTTACTGTCAACACACACGAAGTAAAGCTCAACGACACCGTAACTTATGATATTCATGCGATAGCCTGCCCGACAAAGGTCAAAGCTGTTGATATATCGATATTCTACGATGAGTCGTCGCTTGAGTATATTGACGGAAGTCTCAAAACTCCCGGGCTTACAAATGCGGTTACCAATACGTCTGTCCCGGGCGAGATCCTCTTCAACGCCGTTACGCTCGAAGGCTTCGATTTTACTGAAGATGGAGTGCTTTGTTCTGCGGAATTCAAGGTGATCGACGATTCGGCTTCCGAGATCTCACTTTATTATGATGTAAAGAATTTTATCGATGAAAAAAAGACGGAGCTTAAAGATACGTACATCTACGATATTACTCAGATCACGACAACCGAAGCACCTACAGCATCGGCAGTCATCGAGTCGAAGGCAGAAGAATCCTCGAACAGCGCATCGGACACAACATCAAGCGCGGCAGAGTCCGAAGAATCCGAGATCATATTCGATCTCGCAGCTCCCGATGAAGAAGCCGCAGCGCCGACTTCGTCCGTATCATCCGATGATATTCCGAGCGATAAGGCGATCCGTTTCGACACTATCGACACACCTTCGCGCAGCACATTCAGTAATAACGGAAGAACGGTACTGCTGATCCTCCTCGGAGTGGCAATAGTATTTCTGATCGTTCAGTTCTTTATTATACTTATTAGAGACAGAGGCGGCAAGGGCAGTCATTTTTCAGACTAAGAGGTGAACTTATGAATAATAAAACTATCGGAAGGCTCTTCGGTGCTGTTCTGTGCGCTGCTTTGCTCTTCATTTCTTCCGTGACCGCGTATGCAGATGACAGCGTTACTGTCAACGATCAGCCCGTAAAAGCAGGGGATACCGTTACCTTTGAGTTCCGTTTCGGTTCTGTATCAGATCCTCTCGAGGCTGCCGAGGCTACTATAGAGTACGACCCGAAGGCGCTTGAATATGTTGATGGGTCTATAGGTTTCGATGTTTTCAAGAACGCCGTTTTCACGGCAGACGAGGGTCTTATCTATTATTCTGCAATAGATGTTATAAACGGGTTTGACTTTTCAAAGGAAAGCATGGCGGTGAAACTCAGCTTCAAGGTTCTCGACAGCGCAAAGGGAAAGCTCACTATAACACACCGTTTCGGTGAGATCTATACGTTCGTCAATGAGGATGAGGATCTCACACCCGATGATTATACAAGCCACGAGATCACGACAGTCAATACCTATAAAGAGAACGATTCGCCTAACAAGGGGCTTGACGCGGAGAAGATCGATGAGTTTAAAAGTTCTCCCGAGACCGATATTGAAGAGTTTATTCTCGGCACAGACCGCGAGGCATACATCTCGGCTATGCAGACAGCGTCTTCTGTAAGTAACGTCCCGGCAGATCCTGCAACCGCTGACAGTGCTTCCTCGGAACTTGTATCATCCGATCCTATGCATCCCGAGGTCACTCTTTCCGAAACATCTTCCGACAACGGTTCAGACACATCGAGATCAAATGTGATCGTATTTGTTGTAATTGCGGCTATTATCGTTATTGCTGCCGCCGCGATCGTGCTCTTAAAAAACTCAGGCTCCAAGACAAAGAAAAAAGAAGAACTGTGATCCGATAAAACACAAAACCCGTTTACCGAAGATTGGTAAACGGGTTCTTTCATTGTTACATAACGGCTTTTTTAAGTTCTTCTACCTTGTTGAGCTTCTCCCACTCAACGCCGAGATCCTCTCTTCCGATGTGACCGTAGCTTGCAAGTTGGCGGTATATCGGATTTCTGAGTTTAAGATTTCTGATTATTGCGGCAGGTCTGAGGTCGAATACCTTGTTGACTGCTTCGGCAAGCTTGTCATCGCCGACCTTACCGGTACCGAATGTGTCAACGAGGATCGAAACAGGCTTTGCAACGCCGATAGCATAAGCAAGCTGAACTTCGCATTTATCCGCAAGACCTGCGCCGACGATGTTCTTTGCAACGTGTCTTGCTGCGTAGGCCGCGCTTCTGTCTACCTTCGTCGGATCCTTTCCGCTGAATGCTCCGCCGCCGTGACGTGAATAACCGCCGTAAGTGTCAACGATGATCTTCCTTCCGGTCAGACCGCTGTCACCGACGGGTCCCCCGATAACAAATCTGCCCGTGGGATTTATGAAGTACTTTGTGTTTTCGTCGAGAAGTTCTGCCGGAATGATCGGCTTGATAACATTTTCAATCAGATCTCCTCTGATCTGATTGAGCGTAACGTATGGGTCGTGCTGGGTCGATATAACTACCGTGTCGATCCTGACGGGCTTATCGTCATCGTATTCTACAGTTACCTGTGTTTTTCCGTCCGGTCTGAGGTAGGGGAGTGTGCCGTCCTTGCGTACTGCCGCAAGTCTCTTTGCAAGCTTGTGAGCAAGCGATATCGGCATAGGCATAAGCTCGGGTGTCTCGTTGCACGCAAATCCGAACATCATTCCTTGGTCGCCGGCGCCGATAAGATTATCCTGATCGAGCTCACCGTCTTTGCGTTCGTAGCTTTCATTTACGCCCATTGCGATATCGGGAGACTGGTTGTCAATAGACGTAAGAACGGCGCAGGTATTGCCGTCAAAACCGCACTCGGGGCGGTCATATCCGATACCGTTGATGACTTCTCTTGCAACCGAGCTGATATCAACATAGCAGTTTGTAGAGATCTCACCCATAACGTGGACCATACCTGTTGTAGCCGTTACCTCACACGCTACATGAGCATCGCTGTCCTGCTTTAATATTTCATCCAGAATTGCGTCAGAGATCTGATCGCACACTTTGTCCGGATGTCCTTCCGTAACGGACTCGGAAGTAAAAAACTTTCTTGCCATATTTCTTTTCCTCTCTTTATATAAAAGTGATCTTAATCATTGATCTTGATACCACCTTTAATTATAACACAGAAGTGCAAAAAGTCAATAAAACGCAGATAAATCACATTTTTGTTACTTATAATAAAAACGCCTGCCGAAAAAATAGCAGGCGCTTATAATATTTTGATTAATTTCTTTTTTCGCGAAGCTCCCTAAAAAAGTCTTTGAGAAGCTGTGAGCATTCATCCTCGAGAACGCCGCCCTTTACTTCCGACTTGTGATTGTAGGGATAATCAAAGAGGTTTACTATGCTGCCGCAGGATCCCGCTTTTTTATCATAAGCGCCGAAAACTACGCGCGGTATACGAGAGTTTATCACAGCTCCCGTACACATCGGACACGGCTCCAGAGTAACATAAAGCTCACACTGCCACAGACGCCATCCGTGAAGAGCGGCGCAGGCGGCGTTCACGGCACTCAGTTCGGCGTGGCACAAGGCGTTTTTGTCGGTCTCACGCCGATTATATCCGTACGAAACTATTTCGTCACCCTTGACAACGACAGCTCCTACAGGAACTTCACCCAAAGAGTAAGCGAGTTTTGCCTGTTCGAGCGCAATTCTCATAAAACGCTCGTCGCGTTCATCCGTCATACTCATAGCAGCTTAATAAGTGCTGCCGATTCAAGCGCAAGGATGATGCAGCTTGCTATTACAGTTCCGGAGCTGAAGAAGGTCTTGACCTTTTCCGTAAATGTCAATTCCGTTTTCTGCTGTTCGATTTTAAAGAAGTTTTTGTCGTTCTTTACAATGAAATAGGTACACATTATTCCTACGAGGATAAGAACAACAACGACAGCAATGTCGATGATCGTAGATACGCTGTCAGGAACCTTCTCACCTATACTTGTTACAATTACGGCGTAGAAATTGTTGCCGAAGTGAATGAGGATATTCGGTATCATAGAATCCGTCTTGACCCGGACGTAAGCCAGTACCAGACCGACGATAAAAGCAAACGGGATCTGAGCGAGATTGCCGTGTACCATACCGAAAAGGAATGCACTTCCGACGATTGCAAGGTTGGTGTCGTATTTTTTCAGTGCGCCGAGTACAACGCCTCTGTAGGCAAATTCTTCAACGAGGGCTGGAATTACAGCCGTGCCGATAGAATTAAGTATTATATCCATTGCCGAAGTACCGTAAGTGATGTCGATAGCTTCTTCTACGTCAAATCCGAGAAGTGTAAAATTGTAGGAAAGTATAGAGCTCAGAATCTGCGCAAACATACACACGCCCATTCCCGCAAACACAACTGCCGCGAGCTTTCTGCCCTCTATAGGCTTAAACGGAAGGAAATCATCGACCCTCAGTTTTTCCGACTTCTTAGAGATATTCATAATTATCAGCGAGGGAATAAAGATCGACAATAGAGACGCAAGCGCCTCATACGTGTAAAAACCGATCGGAGTAAAGCCCATGTAAGGATCGCTTGAATCAAAATCGAGTGAGAATGTTCCCGTGAAAAATGCGATAATTCCGATAATAAGCGCCACGAAAAGCATGGTAACAGTGATCGAGATCGTCAAAGCGCCGCCTCTGTTTGACGCTGCTCTGATATTGTCCTTTTCTATTTCCTTGGCACTTTTTATGAATTGAAAGGGAGGAAAGGCGTTTGCCGTCCCGCTGACCCCGCGGTATATGTTCTGGTTTGGTACAGGAGGCTGATAAGGACGCTCTGCATAGCCTTGAGGCTGAGTTCTGTAAGCATAAGCATTACGATCCTGCTGCTGCGGGATATACTGCTGCGTATTTGTAGCATGCTGCGTGATATACTGCTGTGCATTCGTAGCCTGCTGCGGGATATATTGCTGCGTATTCGTAGCCTGCTGCGGGATATATTGCTGTGCATTCGTAGCCTGCTGCGGGATATACTGCTGCGTATTTGTAGCCTGCTGCGGGATATATTGCTGTGCATTCGTAGCTTGCTGAGGGATATATTGTTGTGCATTCGTAGCTTGCTGCTGTTGGGCATACTGCTGTGCCGGCAAGGTTTGCGGATGCATAACATACTGTTTTGAAGCGACATCCCGAGGGATGCTTTCGGCATCCGTGCGGACTGTACCGCTGTGGTCAAATTCATTATATTCCATCTGCTCATCTCCTTATTATCAATACAATTATATTATACATTTTTTTTGACGATATTACAAGCAGGATTTTCTGTTATTATAAATATAATCCGTAAAGAATTTTTAAATAATTGAAAAAACTTGTTTCATTTTTTTATCAGTTGTGTTATTATAAAAAGAGATATTTATATCCGACCCAATATTACTGTAACAGGTGATGATCTTGGACGAGGAAAAATTCTTCGAGGTGCTTGTGCACATTATGTGGGAGCTTGAGGTGGATATTTTCACCGCTCCTCAAAAAACGCTTGCGATGGCTGCCGACTATGCACCGAGGTGCAAAAAACAGTACAATCGTCTTAAAGTGATGTATGACTGCGGATCGATGGACAAGATTGAGAAAGCAGTTGAAATAATGCAGAAGGGCGGCGACTGCGAGGACGAATACGCCGAGTATATGTGGGAAGCGGTCGATCTTCTTGCAAAAGGTCTTGCGACCGATGAAGAAAAGGCGGTCTTTGCTGTCAATCAGATAATAGCGCTGTGGGACGGAGAACTGCCCGAGCTTGAAGCTTCGCAGGACGATGACGCAGTGTTTGATGAAGATGAGGAGGGCGATGAGATGTTGTTTTTGCAGGATGTGACCGAAGAAGAAAACGGCGGGGAAGAAGAGAATACTCAGCCTGCCGAGGAAAGCTCCGACGGTGGCTCGGACGATGGCGAAAAAGTTTCGATCCTTAAAAAGATAGTTCATTCATGGTGTATGAGTCCCTGTGAAGAGGGAAGGCCCCTCATCGTTGCCTGCCCGATCGGCTGGCTCTGGATACTTATCTGCGCATTTCTCGGTGTGTTTATGATATATGACGTATCCTTGGGAGATAAGCTCACACCGCCTGTCTTTGTCTTTATGTTTATTCTGCTGATCTGCAAGCGTCATTACAGATTTGAAAGTGCGGGCAGACTCAGCATAGCTGTCGGACTGTTTTATGTAATAGCAGCGTTCCGCGCACTATGGCTCGGAAGCGGAACAACAGTCAGGTGTCTTTACATTATTGCCCCGGCGCTGATAGTTTTCAACAGCGGGCGGATTGCTGCCCTTCTTGACGGTGAAAAACGCAGGACGGGAACGGCATATCTGCTGATTTTTCTGTTCTCGGCAGCAACAGCGGCGGGAGTATATGCGTTACAGAATATGCAGTTTTGATTTCTATGGGTGGTGAATGATATTTATGAGCGAAAAGCGCAAGCTGATTTTCAAGGAAGCGATCTTCAACGTTCCGATACTGCTTATTCTTACGATCCTGACATCTGCCGCTATGTTTTTATCGGGAAGATCGGCGTATGATGTCCGGAATATGATACGAACAAATCTTCACTCCGATCCCCAAGCGGATGTAACGTCTTATCTGACTACCTCACGAAAATCATATAAGATAGATTACAGCTATGGAGACAAGAACGAAAATGTACTGTACGCCGAATTTAAGTATGAAGGTAAGGGCGACGCGCCAAAGAGCATATTGACGCTCTATGAAGCTCGAAACGGATTTGATGCAGGTGAGTATACGATCGAATGGTTCAAGGAAAAAGAGTACGTTACTTACACTCCGTTCAATTCTACAGCATCGGATGAGAATTACGAACAGTACTCCGCAGAAGATGTTCCTGTTATGTATAATTTTGTAAGCTCGTATTCGTGGAACGGAGCTATGCTTAAAAGCGGTGCCGCCGATGAACAGACGAGCGGGTATTCGTTTATGGGTCTGAAGCTTTTCGTCTGGGATTATACCGATGAGGGGATCATCCGAGAGTGTTTTATGTGGGGGATCGGCGGAAATCCGCGCGAGATGTACTCCTACATCAGGGGCACAGACGGCGAGTACAAGAAAATGGTTCTGAAATGATGTGCGATGTCGCATTGGAAAACGAAAGAAGTGAGAAAACAACATGGCGGAATTTCATCGCGGCTATTCCGTGCCTCTTGAAAACAATAAAAGAGCTGTTGTAAAGGAAAAACTCGGAGAAGGCGGTCAGGGCACCGTCTATCTTGTGGAGCTTGATGGTGAGAAATATGCCCTAAAATGGTATCACAGGAAGATAAATAACGGAGATAAGTTTTACAGAAACCTTGCAAACAATATCGCTACAGGATCACCCTCGGAGCTGTTTGTCTGGCCGAAATATCTGAGTCGGGTCATTGACGGTGAGTACGGCTACGTTATGGATCTTGTTCCCGATAACTACAAGTCCTTTTCCGACTTCTTGCTTACAAAGGTTCGCTTCGGTTCTATTACAGCAGTAGTAACTGCTGCTCTGAATATAACAAATGCCTTCCGCGAGCTTCATCGCAAGGGATTTTCTTATCAGGATCTGAACGATGGAAATTTCTTTATAGAACCTAAGACGGGCGATGTTCTAATATGCGACACCGACAATGTAGCGCCTTACGGAGACAGTCTCGGTATAGCCGGTAAGGCGAGGTATATGGCGCCTGAGGTAGTCCGAAATATCAAGGTGCCTGATGTTATGACGGATCGGTTTTCGCTTTCAGTCATTCTGTTCAGGCTTTTGTTCCTCGATCATCCGCTTGAAGGAAGGCGCACACTCTGTCCGTGTCTGACGGAAGAGCTTGAACATAAATTCTACGGAAAATATCCGCTCTTCATATATGATCCCGAAAACGACAGCAATATTCCTGTAAGGGGAGTCCATTGCAATGTTATCAGGCTATGGGGACTATACCCCCGGTTCGTTCGCGATATGTTTATCAAGGCGTTTTCTCAAGCGTGCTTAAAAGGTGAAACGGCTCGTCCGACCGATAACGAGTGGCAGATATTGTTTACCCGTCTTCGTGATTGTATTGTAAAATGTCCTTGCGGCGGCGAGACATTTCTTGATCTCGATGCGCAGGAGAGCAAGTGCGTAAACTGTGGAATGATGATCCCGCGCCCGCCTGTACTGAGTGTAAAGAAGTACCGCGTTGCATTATTCCCCGGCAAGAAGATCTATCGCTGCCATACAGACATTGACAGCGATGATTATTCTGTCGTCACGGGTTCGGTCATGAGAAGTCAGAACAGACCGGGCGTTTGGGGACTAAAAAATGTGAGCGGCGCAGATTGGTTTGCCGAACTTACCGACGGTTCTCAGACTGTGATCCCTGACAGCAAGGTCATTGTCGTAGTAAAGGCAGACGCAATAGATTTCGGTACCTGCAAGGGAAAGATCGAGCATAAGCTTCAGTGACTGCATAATACACCGTCTGTTTTGAGACGGTGTATTTTTTCACATAATTTTCAATAAATGTTTATGTTCGGCTTGAAATCACCTCAGATATGTGTTAGAATTAAACGAGAAAGGGTATATCTGAGTTCTATTCGGATATATCCAATAATTTATATTTTCAGGAGGAAATATCAGATGAAAAAAGTGGCTAAAACTATCGGGGCGGCTTTTTGCACAGCACTGTTTATGCTTTCCGCAATGCCCGTCATTGTATCAGCAGAGAGCGTCAAGTCGGGAGATTATACATACGAAGTTCAGGGCGGCGATGTTATCATCATGAGATACGACGGCGATGAGGAGAACGTAATCGTTCCCGAAACGCTTGACGGCAAGAAGGTAACGGCTATCGGAAGCAAGGCTTTCCAGATGAACGGTGATCTTGTCAGTGTAGAGATCTCCGATGGAGTAAAGACTATTGGTGACCATGCATTCGCTATAGATCACAGCCTTGAAAGTATCACACTTCCCGCTACAGTTACAGATGTTGCAGAGGCAGCTTTCCAGCAGTGTGAATCGCTCACGACACTCAATTTCGCAGGCGATGAAACAACATGGAATGCCATCACGTTCGGTTCGGAAAACGAAGCTATCACAGCGTTAAAGCCGAATTATAACGTAGAGCTTACAAAGCAGGAAGAAGCAGCCGCATCGAGCGAAACGGCTTCAAGCGAAATTACTTCAAGCGCAGCGGCTTCAAGCGAAATTACTTCAAGCGCAGCGGCTTCGAGTGAAATTACTTCAAGCGCAGCAGCTTCAAGTGCAGCAACATCAAGTGTATCCACAGCTTCCACAGCGTCTGCAGCAACTACCACGACTACGACAGGCGAGACATCTGCCGCTGAAGAGCCCGTTTCTCAGGGGTCAAGCGTGAACATTGCTTATGTAGTAGGCGGAATTCTTGTGGGCATCGCAGTGCTTGACATTATCTACTGGTCGGTTAAGAAAACTCCCGAGGTCCGGGAAGACGACAAAACAAATCCCTGAGATGTAAATTCTTAAAAATACATATAAGAATACCCCTTGTAAAGTTTGTGCCTTACAAGGGGTTATTTTACTGTTGTTGTAAGATGATCGAACCTATGCCGTATCCGGAAAACGGAATAATATAGATCAAGAAAAAAATGGAACGCCGCAAAGGACGTTCCATAATTAGTGAATTAGTTATATGCCGAATTAAAGCGAACGTAATTGTCGCTGAGAATTATGTGGTAGTTAGGCGAACCCGTCTCTTCGCGCTCGAAACCCTCTTTATCGTAAATCGCTGTCATAACTATGATATCAGCGAAGGGGTCATTCACATCCGATACGTCGTCATAATTGAGAACGGTCGTAAAGTTTGTGATATTCTTCTTAGAGAGATCGATGTTTGCCTTAAGAGCCTCATTATCGGATCTGTTTACGGCGTATGTGTAAATTGCAACGGGAACAGTTGCAATTATCGTGCTGTCTGTAGCTTCGTCATACCAACTGAGTTTTGCTGTAGAGTATTCCAGCGTTATACCCTTAAGGATATTAGTATCATCAGACAAAGCATTCATAACTACATCTACATACGGCATCGTTTTTGCATATTCTGGCACTCCGTCGTTTCCGTCTATCATTGCGGAATTTGTTTTAATCATCAATCCATTGATATCCGTGCTTTCAAAGCCATCGAGATGCGTGTAAGAACCGTTCGTTTTGTTATATTCTGTCAGGAAGAAATAGATGACAGACATTCTGAGAATCTGATCGGTATTATCCTCATAACCATATGCGTTTGCTGTGATATTGTATCTTACGTAATCGTTGGTACCGTCTGAGTATCTCTCTATACCGTTGGAAACAAGAGACATACCTCTGTCATTTTCAACTAAAAACTCATCGTAAGTATAGCCGGCATAAAGATCAAGAGCCGATGTAACAAAGCCTGTGTAGGTTTTGTCTGCCGTCAGCTTTGTATAGTCGCCGCTTTCTGTCGGTACGTACCAGCCTGTGAAATAGTAATCATCTTCTTCGTCTTCGGTGACGAGCTTTACATCAGTTGTGATATTCAGATCTGAAGCATCGTTGCCTGGGAGAAGTCCGTACTGAAGGTTTGCATCGTTACTGTTTACGCCTTCAAGATCGTATACCTTTTTGTAGTAATCGGAGAAGCTGTCAGCCGTTGCGTTCGAGCCGCCGATGTGCTCCTGATACTTGAAATGCTCAAATGACGTTGTCTTTTCTTTTGCAACATAGCCGAAAGTAGATGCACTTACATTTACACCATAATAGACCTCTGTCGTACCCTCTTCAAATACAGTATACGAGATCTTATAGTCCTTCGGAGTATTAAAGCCCCATACAACGACCTTTGTGACCGTGGTGCTGTTATCGGGATCTGTGATCTCCTTACCGTTGCTGTCGTAATAAGTTACCCATTTTTCTTCTTTGTATGTGATATACTTATTGCGGCAGTACGTCCTATAATCTGCCATGTAGGAAGACTCGCCATTGAGGTAGCCGTAACAGTCGGCATGATATCCGTACTGTGTATCCGTAAGACCAAGACTGCTGTATGTATCGGTGCTGCCTTGGCTGTGGTAGTTTGTCATGGACTTGATACCTGCAACAGCAGCTTCCTGTGTCGGCCAGAAGTAGTATTTGTCTATTGCATTTGTGATGTTGTTGGGTGAAGTCTTGACATTAGTGCCTTCCTGAGTTGAATCAGAGCTTGTCACGGCAGAAGCGACCGCTTCTGTGTAGTTGCTGCCCGTTATCTTGGGATAGCAAATGAGTGTTGTCGGGTAAACATTGACTGACAGCGGCTGATTCTCGGTAGAGCTTGTATCTATGCCCCTGTCGTAGTACTTAAAATCTACTTCGATCGTTCCTGTAGATCCGACCTTGTACAGAAGCACGAAGTCACTGCTGATATTATCCGGTACAGTGTATTCAAACTCAGTAGACCACGGAGCTAAAACAGGATCAATGTCATCCCTTCCGGAGATAGACAGCTCCGTGATGCCTTCATCGTTGACTCCTCTTTCATAAGTGATCGTGACAGACTTACCCGGAGCAACAAGAGGTCTGTTCTCGCCGTTGATCTTGGCATTGAGCGGATTGCTGCCGGTTTTATCTTCTACAGTAACAGACACTCCCTTTACGTAGTTTGCAACGACAGTACCGTTTGTATAGGGGTAAAACGAAGCATTTAAATTGGTGTTTGGGATCGTAAGCTTGCCTGACGCGTTTTCTACACTCCAGTTTGAGAAGAAATATGTGTTCCCATCCCTCACAAAGCTGGAAACGGCAGTGATGCTGTAGGGTTCCTGAGGTGTAGCGTTTTCAATATGCGTCGGAGTTGTAGTATTTTCATAATCGGTAAAGTAGGCATAATTAGCATTTTCTGTGTCGTTTCCATCGAATCTTGCTACTACTTTGATATCATAGTAAATCTCTTCGGGGCCTGCTTTGGAGACCTCGGGAACGGTATTTGCGGCATTGTAAGTGTCTGCCTGCGCTTCAAGCGGAGCAGCGTCACTTTCTTCAGTAATACCGTTATCGTCTGTTGTTTCATCTTTGATCTTGGCAGCTTCCGGTGCGGCTGCGATTTCTTTTTCTGTGTCTTCAACAGTGTTTTCAATAACACTGTTTGTAGTTTCGACAGCCTGTACCTGTGTCGCTTTATCGGCGCTCTCTACATCATAAGCGTCTGCGCAGAGCATACTGTAAGAGAGGCTCGATGCGAGCATAATAAGAGACAGGGCAAAAGAAACAGAGCTTTTACCAAGGCTCTTGAATTTTCTGTTCATGCTATAACCTCCGTTTTTATGTTTCCTGATAGGATCATGCAACCGCTGTTTGTTCAGCATCCAAACGGTATTGCACATAAGATATACTTTCTTTAATTTGAATTTGAATTTACATTGAACGGGTCAAAGTCGCTCGTCATATCAATGACATTTGTAGAGATGCCCTTTTCAACGCTTGTAACGCTTGTGTAGATCATGTCTTCGTAATTGAGAGACACTACCTCAAGCTCAGGCTCCAAATATTCCCTCATTTTTATCTCCTCATTTCCGAATGAAATAGATACGAGTGCACTGTGTCTTACCTCGTACATTCCCGAAGTCTGATGTAAATGTACAGTAACTCACAATACACATCTACTAATACTTTACCATAAAACCGAAGATTTGTAAATAATAATTGTGAAAAAGTTGTGAAAAGTTTTTTAATTCGAAGGGGCAGGAATGCTGTTATACAATAAATTAATAAAAATTTACATAAAGTTAATTATCAAGGAAGGCGATTGTAGTAAAATAAACGTTAGGGCAGATACAGGAGGGAAACGTATGAAAAGTCCTTATGAGGTACTCGGTATTTCACCGTTGTCAGGAGAAGCAGAGATCAAAAAGGCATATAAAAAACTTTCGGCGAAGTATTATTCCGCTTCAGACAGTGTTTCTCTCGAAAAAATGGAAGAGCTCAACGCAGCCTATGATGAGCTTATTTTAAAGAAAAAAAGCTCTGTGCCTTCCAACGAACAACATAGGACAGTCTCCGAATTTTCCGATGTCAGACGCCTTATAACAGACAGCCGCTTAAGTGATGCCGAGGAGATACTTGACAGCGTCAGAAGTCTTGCGAGGGGCGGCGAGTGGAACTATCTGAAGGCGCTTATACTATTCAAGCGAGGACTTATGCGGGAGGCTTCCGCTTATATCGAGCGTGCTCTGGAGAAGGACAGCCTGAGCAGCGAGTTCAACAGCCTGTATTCAAAGCTCAAGGAGCTTGATAACCCTCAGTCGGATCACAGAGGTTTTTCTCAACTTCTTAAAAAGCTGTTTAAGGAACGCTGATCGCTGCATAGGAGTGGATATATAATGAAAACAAGTGTCAGAGCCGCAATGTGCGGAGTTCTGACTGCGCTTGCAGTCGTATTCCTGCTGCTTGTACCGATACTTCCCGTGCTGCTTTACTGCTCTCCCGTGCTGGCGGGTCTCTGTACCGCGATAGCATGTGAGGAGTTCGGTGCGAGATATTCTCTCGGAGTGTTCGTCTCGGTATCTGTTTTATCTCTGCTTTTTGTCGCTGATAAGGAAGCTGTACTTGTTTTTATACTTCTTACAGGGTCATATCCGATATTGAAGCATCTTCTTGACAGCAGCAAAAATGATCTGCTGCAAAAACGCCCGATACCGCTTTTTATAAAGCTTGCATACGTCAATGCCGCATGCATTACGTATTTTTTTGCGGCAACGAGACTTTTCGGTATCCCGGCGGACAGCTTCGGAGTCAGAGCGTTGAAGATCGTCTTTTTGATAGTCGGAAACATTATAATGCTTATCTATGATAAGTCGATCGAAAACATCATGCGTATCTATAAGGCGCGCTTTAAAAACAAAGTCTTTAAATAATTATTTATATAAAAGGTGATAACAATGAAAAAAATAGGTTTTATCGGCGCAGGAAATATGGCGACAGCGATCATCGGCGGACTTCTCAACAGCAAGTCTGCAGACGGCGACCACATCACGGTATATGACGTGCTTCCCGATAAGCTTCAGGCTATGGCTGACGAGAAGGGAATCAGAACGGCGCAGGACGCAAAGAGCGTAGTTGCCGAATCCGATATCACGGTTCTTGCTGTAAAGCCGCAGAATTACGCCGAGGTACTTGACAGTATCAGGAGTGCGGTCACTGATAAAAAGGTCATCGTAACGATCGCTGCCGGTATCTCCACTGATTATATCGCAAAGGCTATCGGAGTTGAATGCCCGATGGTTAGGGTAATGCCGAATACTCCGCTGCTTCTCGGCGTTGGTGCTACCGCACTCAGCAGAAGAAATATCTCCGATGACGATTTTGCATTCGTTTATGATATGTTTGCAAACGGCGGACAGGTAGTGATCCTCGATGAGTCGAAGATGAACAGCGTAATTGCAGTCAACGGAAGCAGCCCCGCTTACGTCTATCTCTTCGCTAAAGCAATGGTCGATTACGCAAAACAGGAAGGTATAGACGAAAATGACGCTATGAAACTCGTCTGCGCAACTCTCAAAGGAAGCGCGGAGATGCTCGAGAGATCGGGCGATACACCCGAGGTGCTCATCAAGAAGGTCTCCTCTCCGGGCGGCACAACGCTCAAAGCACTTGAAAAGCTTGACGAGAAGGATTTCTACAACTCCGTGATGGAAGCTATGGATGCCTGCACAAAGCGCGCCGATGAGCTTTCAAAGTGATCTGTAATAAAGAATAAATGACCGTCCTTTTTCATACTATTGAAGTGTGATCTCACACGACGATAAGAGAAAGGACGATGCAGATGAAAAGTATAGTGATAGCGCTGCCTCAGCCGAGCGAGGAGCAAAGACAGCCGTTCAGAGAAAGGTTGACGTCGTTTTTCAGACGATACGGCGCAGCGGTATTCTTTTTGGCGGTGCTGCTTTCAGGTTTTGTTGTCGGAGCGGTAAGATCCACTGCGGGCACAGGGCAGAGTCTAAGCTTGGCGGACAGATTTTTGCTCTCCTTGCCTTATTCGATGTCGGTACGTTCGCCGGCCATGGTGTTCGCAGATTCATTCTGCGTGTCATTCATTTTTGCAGCGTCGCTTTGCTTTCTCGCCCTTACTCCGTCGGGTATTGCGGCTATACCTGCGGTGATATTCTTTCGGGGCTTCGAATATGGGATCCTCGCAGGTCATTTATGTACCGCATACGGTTTCAAAGGACTTGCATATTTTGTGTCGGTCGTTTTTGCGGGCGCATTCTTATCCTCACTGGCTTTTGTCTATGTTTCGCAATACTGCATGGGCTGTTCGTTGTATATGTTGCTTGCACTGTTCGGAAATCTTGTTAACGGAAACAACACGCTTCGCACTATGTTCCGTGAGCTTGTGCTCAACGTGTCATACTCGCTGATCCTGATAGTTTTAGCGTCATTGACCGATACTGTTCTTTTCATTCTGATCGGTAGGTCATTCTCATTTTAGTTTTTGGGGGTATCTTGTGAGAGGGTATAAAATCAATTCGGAAGCTAATTCGGAGAATCCGATGAGAGCAGTTCGCTTTTTCAATCTGTATTTTTCGAAATTCCACCTCATCTTGTTGTCTAATCTTCTTTTTCTGCCATTCAATGCGCTTGCGATCGGCTATGCGGTACTTATGTACAAGCTCTTCGGCGGCGTGAACATAACGGTTACTGCGGCAGCGGTTATAATTCTCAACATCGGTATGTCGGGAGTAGCGCTCGTGTGCAGATATATCTGTACGGGAAAAGAGTTTTCTCTGCTTTCCGCTTTCAAAAAGGGCATAAAAGAAAACGCCGCAAGTTTTATGCTTCACGGCGTCATATTCTACATTGTCTTTGCGGTCAGTTATCTCTCGATCATACTCTACTATCGAGGAACTGAGACGAACAGTTTTTTCTGGGTACCTCTCGTAATAACGGCGCTTGTCTGTCTTGCTTTTTTATTCGCGTCATATTATATGAACATAATGTCAGTGACTATGAATATCCCGCTCAAGGATCTATACAGAAACTGTGCGCTTTTTTCGTTCGGAGAACTAAAGAACAATCTTATGGCGACACTTGCGCTTATTATCCTTGGAGCTGTTATCTTCACTATCTCATATATCATCAATGATATGTGGGCGGTTCTTTTTGTCTTGGGACTTTTTGCGCTGTTCATACTTCCTTCAACGATACAGTACATAATTACATTTTATGTATATGACGATATGGTTGCGATCCTTGATGAATCACAGCGTTCCCGAAAATCGGATGAAGATGAGAAAGAAGAGGAGCCCGGACGCCCTGCTGTAAGTATTGATGAAGCAGAGGATATCTCGCGTATGACAAACGACAGCAAGGATGAATACATTTTTTACAACGGCAGAATGATAAAGCGTTCGGACGTTGAGAAAATGCTCAGCGATCAACAGAATGAGTAATAACAAAAATCGCCCCGTTTTGAACGGGGCGTTAGTTTTATCTTCTTGCGTTGTACCTTATATTTGAAATATACTCTTTAAGCTTGTTTCCCATATTCATACGCTCGCGTGTCTCATCATCGCGCTGAAAACCAAAGTGATTGCTGAAGTTCGTTATACGTTCGAGCAGAACCTTTTGCGGTTCGCTGAGACTTTCGGCTATTATTCTTGCTTTTTCGCGTGTCTCGGTTTCATAATCGGAGATACGTTTTTTGAGCTGTGACGGTGTAGAGGCCACCGCCTGATATACAGACTCGCCTTTTTCTACAAATTCCTTATTGGCGTGTTCGATCTTTTCAAGCAGTGATGTGAGGCTTGCTTGAGTCAATGCATAATCTGCGCCGAATATGACCATCATAATAAGCGCAAGCGTTTCGAAGACCACGGACGGAATTATATTTGCGGCGAAAAACACGAGTGGGAATAGATAGTGGACGAAAACTATACCGACAAGTCCGAAGAATATGCTTGCGGGAAGACATATCCGACCGTTCAGGTTCAGGGGAAAATTGCTGTAATCCCACCATCTTGCATGAAACACCATTTCCATAGTCCACGAGGTTACATACTCAACGATAGCGCTGCCGACCATGCAAATAACGAAAAGCTTGGGCATTGTCATATCTTCGCTTGAAAAGAAGGGGACATTGCGGACGAGCGTCTGCAAAAACAGCAGACTGAATCCGTAGATAGGGCAGATCGGTCCGTAAAGAAAACCCCTGTTCTGAAAGCGCTTCGATTCAAACGGCATATAGATCATTTCCCAGAGCCAGCCGAGAAAGCTGTAAAACATAAAGAAAACAACTATCTGTGAAATACTCATAAAACACCACTTTTGTCAGTTGCAGGGGAGATCACTTAGAAGCGTTCTGGAAAACTCCGGTAACGATAGCTTTTACTTTCTCAGCATCGGCGCCCGTGAGCTTGCCGCCCTTGCTGATGATCTCGAAAAGCTCGGGAGCCTGCTTTGCAACTGCGTCAACAGCCTGAGATGTAGCAAGAGTTTTGACTGCGGGAGGCAGTTTATCAAGGATCTCTTTCGGGATCATAGAAGAAACAGCGGAAGCCGCCTTGTCATTGCCGGCACCACCTGAGTTTTTAAGCATATTCTGACCCATCTGGGCAAGTGAACCAAAGTCCATGATCGTATTCTCCTTCCGATAAAAAAATTGTTATAATACTCCTGATGAATATTATTATCATTATTATTAAAACATATTTTTTCGAAAAAGTCAACCAAAAAACTTATGTTGATCACATTTTGGCTATTTGTCGGTTGTTATCTTATAAAACCTCTCTCATCGGATAAAATAAGGAGCCACTGATTAAATCACGTCCTTCGGACTGAGCACTCATCTTGCGGGCATCTTTTTGTCAAATTGCCCTCAAAAACCTTGA
>ONIC01000092.1 GCA_900317815.1 uncultured Eubacteriales bacterium
GACACATCGAACAGCGATACTCCCGTTTCGTCCGATACCGACACATCGAACAGCGACACGGACACAGACTCTCAGACCGATACAGACAAGGGCGGAACAGGCGAAACTCCGATCCCCGAGGTCGTGATTGACATTGACGATATTGATTCCGATGATGATCCCGATGAAAGGGAAACGTCAGACACGCCCGACACACCCGACACAGCGGATCACCCGCTGCTCGGTGACGCTGATTTTGACGGTGAGGTTACGTCTGCCGATGCGCTCAGAGTTCTGCGTATGAGCGCAGGTCTTGAATCGTATCACGATGAATTTATTGTGATAGTTGACGTTGACTATGATACTCAGATAACCTCTGCCGACGCTCTGGAGATCCTGCGGTTCAGCGCCGGATTATCGAACAACGACAGGATCGCAAAGCCGATCTGAAAAACTGCCGAACAGATCGCTGATTCCGATCGGCAGAAATAACCCTACAATGTTTTTATGCTCACCCCGCCGCTTATTGTGTCGGGGTGAATTTTTTCAATTGTATAAACCTCGCTTATTGACAAATATTGCGACACCGTGTATAATGAAATAAAAACAGAAAAGGAGTGGAAAACTATGCCTCTTGAATCAAAAGCAAGCGAACCCGTTGAGAGGGAGCGGGCTCTGCTTATATCGAAGCTGGTCAAGGAACTGCCTGTACTGCGTACAAAACTGGGAACTTCTCAGGATGAACTCGCAACGATGATCGGCGTTTCAAGACAAACCTATTCATCTATCGAGCGGAAACGCAGAAAGATGTCATGGGGAATATTCCTCTCTCTGGTGCTCGTATTTGATGCGAACGAAGCTACTCACGATATTTTACGAAAGGAAGGTATCTATCCGCACTTGATACGCAAGGAAAGCGGCGAGAGCAATATCGAGCAGTCTATACTGTCGTTTGTCAAAATGGATAACGACGATATCAAAAGTCACCTTGACGAGCAGGCGATACACGCCATTGAGACCGTTATTATGGTAGAATACGCCCGCTGCAACAATATGACGGGCGACGCTGTAATAAAGGCTTTTGAGGGAAAGCGCATAACTCAGGTCTCCGATGATGATGTCAAGGCAAAGGAAGCGCTGGATCGCATCAAGAGCTCTTCCGGGACTTCGAGATCAAAGAAGAAATGACACAGAAGAAAAATGCAGACCGATTCAAGCGTAAATTCAAGCTCCGCACCGTCAACAGCGCAGCTCTCTGTGACGCGCTGAGCGAGCAGGGCTTTACTCTGATCGAATTCAACGGCATACGTGACAACAAAGACGTTTCGGATTTGATAAGCGCGCTGCGGCTCGGGGATCATGTAAGGCAGGAAAGCTGCTTTACTTATCAGAACGACAAGTACAGGCTTGTTTTCATCCATGAGGACCTCAACGAGGAGGAGCGAACGATCGTTCTTGCTCACGAAGAAGGTCACATCAGCAACGGTCACATGACACAAGGCTCGGTTTTCGGAGCAGATGTCGTTCAGGAATTTGAGGCGAACGAATTTGCTCATTATCTGCTCAAGGATAAAACGGGCGGCAGGAAGCTTGTGCGTATCACAGCGGCTGTCTGTTCGCTGCTGTTGATACTGTCGTTTTCAACAGGCGTATATCTGAAGCTCCGCCACGACAAGGCGGTCTATACCGATAACCTGTACAGGACAGCATCCGGAACGAAATACCACCTGCGTGACTGTATGTATATAAAGGATAAGACAGACGTATACCGCCTGACGAGGGAAGAATTTGAATCGGGATATTATGAGCCGTGCGGCGCATGTGTGCCCGACGCAAAGTGAAAAAATACAGCCCCGACATAGCTTTATGTCGGGGTCTTTCAATGCAAAAAAGTCCCGAAGTCGAAACTGACCTCGGGACTTATCTTAATTATTATTATCAGTGGTGAATGGAGTAGTTGATGTCGTAGTTGTTGCCGAAGTAGTTAGCCCAGTACTCTGTGCCGTTTACCTGGTAGCATACTGCGTACTCAAAGTCGGAGTAGTTGTAGTTGTTAGCGATGATGCTGCTGATATCGATGTTGCCTGTCCATGTCTCTGTGCCGTCAGCGTTAGTCTCGCTGTAGGAGAGAGCCTGATCGTTGTAGGAGTTCCAGCCGTCTGTTGTGTATCTTACGAATACGTTCTTCTCGTAAGCGTAGTTCTGGAGAACAACGTCGATCTGGTAGTTGGAGAGGTTGTAAAGAAGGCTGCTGCGTCTCTTAACTGCGACAGGAGCTGCAACGATCGTCTCTGTGCCATTGTAGTTAGCGCCGTTGTTGTTGTCCCAGTATGTTACGCCGTCTGCAACGTACTTGATAGCGTACTGGCAGTCAAAGCTTGTGAGGTAAGCCTTCCAGATCTTGGAGCCGTCGCCGAGAGTTGTAACGTACTCAGCCTCAGCGTCAGCCCAATCAAGGCTCGACATATAGAAGTAATGAACATAAACCTGCTGATCCTGAGCGTTATCGTTTGTCTTGATGAAGATCTCGTAAGTCTCAGCGCCGTACTTAGCGAATGTTACGCTTGAGGAGTAAAGGCTTACTCTCTCTGTTGCTGCGCTTGCGTTTGTTGCGCCTGCGATGCAGAAAACGCTGAGCAGGATAGCGAGTGTGATAACGATAGAAGTAAATCTTGTTGTCTTGTGTGTCTGTGTCATTTTGGGTTCCTCCGTTTTCTTAAACGTATGTAAATAGTACATTTTTTATCGGGGGGTGATGTTAGTTCGGTGTGTATTCCCGATTGCAAGCTTATATTAGTAGATGTGATCTCAAAATGCAAGCTATTTCTCATAAAAAACTTATTATTCTATTTTGTGGTTAATAGTCACTAAACAAGAACTAAGATTTTGTATAACTTGCTAATATCGTTGTTATTCTGCATAAATGGTAACCACTTTGGTTGTATACAAACACAATAGAGATCTGCTTTTGTGTGTGATGATACAGAGTGGGGCAGGTCTTTTTAAGAATAAAGCGGCCGCCTGCTTTTTTAACAGACGGTCGCCGTTTTTGTTATTTCGTTGTAAGTTCCTGATACATCTTCATCAGCTCCGCCACGCACTCGGACTCCGAGTTGAGCTTGCCCCAGAAGCCGTAAGCCTGCATGACGGCTTTGTCGTTTGCCTGATGAGCCTTGCGAAGCTCGGGCGGCATCGTCGTTTCGTCATAGAGATCTGCAAGCGAGCAGTCGGGGTATTTCGCCCGCGCGTCAAGAATAGCCTGCGC
>ONIC01000020.1 GCA_900317815.1 uncultured Eubacteriales bacterium
ATAACATTGCAGCCCGACTCCTTCAGGTTAAGAGCATGAGCGTGACCCTGGCTGCCGTAGCCGATGATCGCGATCGTCTGACCGTCAAGCAGCGAAAGATTGCAGTCCGACTCATAATAGATCGGAGCCTTCATGTTAGCCTTGTAATCAACCATTTTAAAATTCCTCCTTACCGCAAGCTGCGGTCTGATTATAAAATATGTCGTCCTGCCGCAAATTCAGCTTTATGAAGCAGCGGCGCATATCACCTTGATTATTATAGCACTATACCCGGAAAAATTCAAGTATTTATGTTATATTTGTCGGCGGCGTGTCGCCCATATGCAGTTTGTGTCTGCGCTTTTTTGATCGGCATTCTTCCCGTTCGGCACATTGGCTTCGCATCATGCCTGATTTATGTTTTTCATATCCTGACAGTGTCTCTCCCGGCGAGCTTTTTGAAAAAAGCTCGGCAAAATTTTTTGATGTCGTCTGCTTCAGTTTTTTAGTATTTGCTCAGGAACGCCTTGGTACGCTCATTCTGCGATTTCTTGAATACCTCTTCGGGCGTACCGTTTTCAATGATATACCCGTTATCCATGAAAATAACACGGTCGGCTACGCTCTCAGCAAAGAGCATCTCATGAGTCACGACGATCATCGTCATTTTCTCCGACGCAAGCTCTCTGATTACCTTCAGGATCTCGCCAGTAAGCTCCGGGTCGAGAGCTGAGGTCGGCTCGTCGAAGAGAAGTATCTCCGGGCTGAGCGCTAGTGCACGCGCGATCGAAACACGCTGCTGCTGACCGCCGGAAAGCTCACACGGGTAAGCGTTTTCCTTGCTTTCAAGCCCCATCTTCTTGAGAAGCTTTCTCGCGATCTCTTCCGAATTCTCCCTGCTGCGCCCGAGAACCTTGCGCTGAGCCTCCGTTATGTTCCTCATCACCGAAAAGTGCGGGAACAGATTAAAATTCTGAAACACAAGCCCCAAATGGCGCGCTATCGCCGCTCTCTCCTTTTTGGAGGAGTAAGACGCCTTGCCGTCGTAATTGTTTTTCACCAGGGTGTCGCCGCAGATCGTGATCTCGCCGCTGTCGACCGTCTCAAGCTGCGTGATGCAGCGGAGAAGCGTGCTTTTACCGGAGCCGGACGGACCGATGATAGCCAACACGTCGCCCTTGTTCACCTCAAATGAGATGTTTTTCAGCACCTCGTTGTCACCGAAGGATTTTTTCAGATCCTTCGCTTCAAGCATTTTCATGATCCGATCCCCCTTACTTGTAATACGACATTTTCTTTTCAATCCTGTTCATCACGATCGCGACGATCAGATTGAAAACGTAATAGAATATACCTGCCGCAACAAAGGGGATCATCGAAGTATTCTTCGCGGCGATCCTCTTCGCCATTGTGAACATCTCGGCGTATGCGATAACGAACGCGAGCGATGTGTCTTTGACGAGCGTGATGACCTCGTTCGTAATCGACGGAAGAATACGCTTCATTACCTGCGGGAGGATGATGCGGAAAAACGTCTGTGATTTGGAGAAACCGAGTATCTTGGCAGCCTCATACTGCCCCTGCGGCATTGATTCGATGCCGCCTCTGTAGATCTCAGCAAAGTACGCCGCGTAGTTTATCGCAAAGGCGATTATCGCAGCGTAGATTTGGTACGACGACGAGATCCTTATCCCGAAAAGATAGTACGGTCCAAAGTACACGACCATTATCTGGAGCATAAGTGGAGTTCCTCTCATGATCGAGATATAAACCTGCGCCAGAAGACGTATCGGCTTGAAACGCTTGCCGAACGGCGCCCATTTCGACATTCTCGCGAACGAGACAAGCAGACCGAGTGGGAGCGAGATAATAAGCGTACTGAAAAACAGGAGGATAGTTTTGAGCATACCCTCACCGAGCTGAGTTACTATGTTCTGTATCGTCATATAAAAATGCACCCTTTAAAAACAGCGGCAGAATCAATGAGTGACCCTGCCGCAATGCAGTTGTAATTTGATTACTTGCCGAGAACTACGCTGTCTTCAAGACCCCACTCCTTGGCGATCTTCAAGAAAGTGCCGTCTTCGGCCATTTCGTCCATCGTCTTCTGAACGGTGTCGCGAAGCTCGGTGTTGCCCTTCTTGAAGCCAACGCCGTACTCCTCTGCCGCGAGAACGTCGTCGAGGATAACGAACGCGTCGCCTCTCGACTCAAGCTGATACTTGGCAACGCCAACGTCCATTGCTACCGCGTCAGCCGCGCCTGCTTCGAGGTTCATAAAGGCTGTATTGTAATCTGCTACCTCAACAAGCTCCGCAAAGCTGTCCTTAAGAGCAAGGTTCTCGTCGTTGTCTTCCTCATCTGTAAGGGCTGCGAGAGCGGAGGAATCAGCCTGAACGACTACCGTCTTGCCTGCGAGATCTGCGGGCTTTGAAATGCCGGAGTCAGCAGCAACAACGAATACCTGCGAGTTATCAACATAAGCCTCAGTCCATGTGTAATCATCCTCACGGCCGTTGATGGTGAAACCGTTCCAGATGCAGTCGATCGTACCGGAGCCCAGCTCGAGATCCTTGGAATCCCAATCAATAGGCTTCTTTACCAGCTCCCAGCCGTTGCGCTTGCATACCTCAGCCGCAAGGTCAAGGTCAAAGCCTACGTACTCACCGTTATCGTCCTGATAGCCATATGGCGGGAACTCGGCGTCAAAGCCTACGGTAAAGGTCTTGCCGTCGGTCGTTTCCGTGACCTCTGCTTCGGAAGCGGTCTCGGAAACAGTCTCGGAAGCTGCCTCGGAGGATGTGCTGTCTGTCGGAGCTGCTGTACTGCCGCAGCCTGCTGCAACAGCAGCGAGCATTGCAGCCGAAAGGATCAATGCGATTGTCTTTTTCATTATTTTTCTCTCCTTAGATAAAGATGTAACGCCGCTGCAAAACTATCAAAAGCATAGCGGCATCAAACTTTTAATATTTTAACATATTGCCGAGGTAAAGTAAAGAGATATTATAACCAAACATTACCTCATTAAACCGTATAAAATATAAGTTTACCCGCTTTCTGCGCCGCTCTGCGGGGGATCTGATTTTGGCCATGAAAAATTCCCCTTAGACGAATCTAAGGGGAATTGTTTCAGCTAAGTTACTAAACCCAGTTAGTTAATTTTAAATTATTCTTCAGTCTTCTTTCTTGTGTAGAGAACTACAGCTGCTGCA
>ONIC01000088.1 GCA_900317815.1 uncultured Eubacteriales bacterium
AACGACCGCGGGAATACTGCCGTATTTCAAGGGAGTTGAGTGCAATATGACGAAAAGATGCAAGCAAGATGAGTGCTCAGTTCGTAGGACGTGATTTAATCAGTGGCTCCTTAAGTTAGAGTTATATAACTCTGTACATTGGAATTATTTATATCCGAACGAGAAATAATAGATCTGCAGCAGAAGGAGGTTTGTGCTATGAAAACTATAGGTGTCAAACGCAAGGTCGTTATAATTGGTGCGGGATTTGTAGGATCGTCAGTCGCTTATGCAATGACACTCCGTAATATCGCCCATGAGATAGCACTGGTCGATATTGATCGTGAGAAAGCCGTGGGAGAAGCGCTTGATATCAGACATGGGATGACGGGGATTGGAGAAACTTTTATTTACGCAGGAGATTACAGCGACTGCAAGGACTGCGATCTTATCGTTATTACAGCAGGTGTCGGACGAAAGCCGGGACAGTCCCGCCGCGATCTGACTGCCGAAAATATAGCTATAATGGAAAACGTCCTGAAAAGTATGCAGCCTTACTACTGCGGAAGCGTTATTCTCGTTATCTCAAATCCCGTAGACGTACTGACATATATGGTAGATAAACGGCTGAATTTGCCGAGAGGTATGGTTGTCGGCACAGGCTGCACTCTTGATACGTCAAGGTTTACTGCCTGCCTTGCAGATCACTTTAATATCAGCACAAGGCTCGTAGATGCAGCAGTCATCGGTGAGCACGGAGATGCACAGATCCCTGTTTGGAGCGGTGTTAAGATCGACGGGCTCCCTGTGGAACATTATTGCGATAGAAAGTGCATTGATTGGAACGAACAGATAAAACTTGATATTGCTCTGAAAACAAAGAAAATGGGCGCTTCTATAATCAAGCGCAAGGGTAAGACAAACTACGGCATTGCTACCTGCGCATGTGATATTGCAGCATCTGTCCTCAATAACAAGCCGTCTCTGTTTACCGTCAGCAAAAGGCTTTTCGGTGAATACGGTCAGGAAAATACAGCTTTGTCACTGCTTTCGATCGTTGACTCATCGGGAGTATCGAGCATTTTACCTGTTTCGCTCAGTGAAAATGAAGCTGCGGCATTTCAAGATGCTGCGGATGCGGTAAGATCACTTATCTCTCTCGTCTGAACTGACAACTGATATAATGCCTCAAGGAACTATCCTTGGGGCATTTAGCTTTTTTCATGAAGAATTCTCTGTATGATCCCGATATGTTGTGAATTTACAAATTATTCATAAAAATTCCTGCGCGATTATAAGCCGCTGCGGAAAATCTGTGATATAATTGTTATGATCTTATTTTATGAAAGGAAAGTCGTACAATGGATAAGAAGAGTGGCTATAAACGTCTGCTGCCTTTTTCGACAGTCCTTGCCTTAACGGCGGGAATGGCGGCAGTTTCGCCTGTATCAGCGGCGGAGTACGACACTTCTGATTATAGATCTGTGAGCGTTTAAAAAAAGGAGATGACCGATATGGCAAATCTTTTGACGGATATGCCGCTTTCATCACTCATACTTCTTGCACTTGAGTGCTGGAATGAATTGATACTGCTTATTCTTGCGTTCTCAATGCTCATTGTAATAAAAAGAGACAGAACAGACGAGTTGATCGCTCAGGTCGAGATACCGTTGACGAAGGAACTGGTAACATTCTTTCTTGCAGTATTCGTTTATAATTTATTCGATGTTGCCTGCACACTTTTTGGCGATACGTCACTGCCTTGTTCCAATATAGTGATGAAGACGGGCGTATTCGGTTATTATGCCGTCGGTGGATTTCAGACAGTTTTTTTGCTTCAGGTCGTTAAAAATCACATTGCCGAAAAGTTTGGTCAGAAAAAACTATCAAAGGGTATATTTGCGGTTCAACTTCTCAACGCAGTCAATTTTTTCCTTTTGGCAATTACCCCTTTTACTCAGGCACTGTACTACATAGATGAGTCGAATTCTTATAAGCGATCGTGGGGATATAATGTCTGGCAGGGAGTAACAATCGCATCGTTTATGTTCATAGGATTCATTGTTCTGATCGATTGGCAGCGTATCGGGGATTTTTTGAAAGGTATCATCGTTACTGCTGTCATACTTCCTATGACCGCCTTTATCGGAAGTCTCTTCTTGCGAGACGGCAATCTGAACAATGTTATGGTAGTTTTTACTGTATTGATAATGTTCGTTCTGTATGAAAAGAATAAGACATCGGTAACGGTCCGAAATGTTTATGAGCTTCAGAAAGCGCAGATACAGCTCGCCCAAAGCAAGAACGATACGCTGATGGCTCAGATACAGCCGCACTTTATCAATAACTCACTGATGGCTATACGTGCGCAGTGTATCGATTATCCGTCAGTTTATGAATCAATGACAGATTTCTCGCGCTATCTTCGCTCTCATTTTGAGGTGATGGGCACAAATCGCTTTATTTCCTTCGAACAGGAAATGGAGAATATAGAAGCGTACATATCGCTTGAAAAGCGCAATTACGGCGATAATCTACGTATAGTATACGATATCGACTTTGATGATTTTATGATACCTGCACTGTCTGTCCAGCCTCTTGTGGAAAACGCTATACGTCACGGAGTCGGCACATACGACGAGGGCGGCACAGTTACTATTTCTGTTCATAAATGCAATGATAATATCGTTATAGAAGTAACAGACGATGGTTCGGGCAAAAGCAGCCTGACTGATAAGCAGTCGGCAAGAAAGGGCATAGGGATAGATAACGTCCGCAGCAGGTTAAGTTCGATGATCGGCGGTACTCTCGAGATCGTCAAAAACGAAAACGGTACGACAGCCAGGGTGACTATATCGGGTAAAGGAGGAAATGTGAATGATAACTCTGACAATAGATAATCAGCCCGAGATAACGGTACTTATGAAGACTATGCTGCAGAACATTGATCCGAAAGGCGAGCACATGACAGCAACGTCTGTTAATGAAGCTATCGATCTTTTGTCCGACAGGGTACAGATCGTGTTCCTTGACATAGAAATGCCCGGTATAAACGGTATTGACGCTGCTAAGCACTTTCAGGAAAAATACGATCGTCTCAACGTGATATTTGTAACAGGCCACATTGAATATTCCTTTGCCGCCCATGGTGTTCACCCGAGTGGATTTCTTGTGAAGCCTGTTGACGAACAGGATATCAGGCGTGAACTCCGACATCTTCGCTATCCTGTTTCCGAGATGAGTCTGTGCGTTTCATGTGACCCGTTTACAGTCAGGTCATCGGAAAAACAGATAGTATTCAAGGGCGATAAGACTGAGGAGCTGTTCGCATATCTTGTTTACAAAAACGGCGCATTCTGTACCAACGACGAGCTTATAACGGTGCTTTGGGGAGGAGAGTCCGACAGAAGCGGAAGACTTCGCCAGATTATTATGAATCTCAAATCAACACTGAGTACGGTCGGCACAGATATTCTTGTGCGAAAATACGGCAAAACGTCAATTGATATGAATCGTATTGAAGTGAAAGGCGAACTTAGCTTCATAAAGCTTCACTATAATTGGATATGATGAACAGTAATTCTTCTTTGTTGGAAAAATTTACAAATTGTTCATAATATCCGTGCTTGTACGAACGGTTTGCGAACGGTCATAATAGTATAATAGTATCAGTAACTGCGGCGGTGATTGCCCTCTTGACAGTTTGAGTTGATCTTCTGTCTTTTCACCGCCGCAGCTGCTTTTTGTTTTCTATTGGCTGATACAGTAATAAGAATTCTTTTATAATAACGATTGATTTTTCATTTGTTTGTGATATAATGATATAAGTATAAACATCTTTAAGTTAATGAAAGGTTATTATGTATGATGATTAGTGTAAAAAGAATTATTTTAATTGCATTGTGCGCTGCTATCGCTGCAAGTATGCTCACCGCATGCGGAAGCAAGGAAAGCACATCTTCTGATCAGACATCTTCCGCTGCGGCTGATATTAATTCCGGGATCGTTTCAACAGCAGATACACCCTCAGATGAAAACTCGGAAGGTATCGACTATATGGCTCTTGTCAATAAGCTGCACCCTCTGCCCGATGGCTGGGAGGACGCTGTTGAGACAGTCCATGTTACTAACTCCCTCGGTGATGATGTTGAGGTGGAAAAGAAAGCCTATGACGCTTATCTTGCTTTGAAGGAAGATCTGGAAAAGGACGGGGTCAAGGTCGATCTCGATTCCGCACGCAGAAGTGTTGCCGATCAGCAGAGGATAATGGATGACTTTACAAAGGAGTACGGTGCCGATTACGCTATGAAGACAGTAGCAACACCGGGTTATTCGGAACATCACACAGGTCTTGCTCTCGATCTTTATCTCAATATTGACGGTGAAGATGTTTATCTCAACGAGGATATGGTTCAGTATCCCGAGGTCTGGGCAAAGATTCACGAAAAGCTTCCCGAGTACGGATTTATTCTCCGCTATCTCGAAGATAAGGAACATATTACAGGTTACGGTTACGAACCATGGCATCTCCGCTATATCGATAATGTAGATGCAGCAAAGGAGATCACATCAAAGGGTATTACTCTTGAAGAATATCTCGGCGCTGTTAATTCCTCAGATGTAGAAATCGATCTTGGTAATTCCTCCATCTATACGGAAGAAGAGCTTAAGGAGGCAGCGGTACAGGTCAAGTGCAGATTTGCAACATTCAAGGGATGCGAGCTTCACACACTCCGCTATGCAGGCGATGATGCTAACAATGAGGAGAATCTTGAGCGTCTTAATCTTCTCGATGAGGATGCGCAGTTTATTCAGGTCGTTGAGTTCACCTCAGATTTCCATACTCCCATGGACGGCAGCGAAGTCTTTCAGCCGGATAGGGAAATGACTGATTATCAATGGTGGCTTGCGCGTGAAGCTGACGGCGGCTGGCAGCTCCTGACATGGGGATATTGATAAAGATATTGTAAAAGAGTACCCGTAGGCGTTTATTGTCTGCGGGTATTTTCAATAAGGGGTGAAATCAATGAAACTGGATCACATTGACAAGGGTAATGAGTTTGATTTCGGAAAGACATCGAATGATTACGCTGTCTACCGCGACATTTATCCCGATAGTATGTATGAAAAGCTTATATCTTTCGGTGTCGTTCGAGAGGGAATAAAAGTGCTTGATCTCGGATCGGGAACAGCGATCCTGCCGATAAACCTTTCGCGTATCGGTGCGCATTTTACGGCATCCGATATTTCGGAAAACCAGATACGATTTGGAAAAGAAAAAGCTGCGTCACTCGGTATCAATAATATCTCATTCAAAGTCTGCTCCGCCGAGAATACGGGATTTCCCGACAATACATTTGATTCTGTCACAGCAGTTCAGTGCTTCCATTATTTTGATCCGGAAAAGGCAGCGGAAGAGATATTCAGAGTTCTGCGCCCTCGCGGATTATTCTGCAAGATATTTATGGACTGGTTGCCATATAAAGATGATAAGATATACGAGATGGAGCAGCTTGTCCTGAAATATAATCCGTATTGGACGGGCGGAGGATTTGAAAAGTTCAGATACAGCTTTCCTGCTTGGGCAGAGAGCAGATTTGACATGGAAACTGTCCATTCTTACAATGCTGTTCTCGAGTTCTCAAAGGAAAACTGGCTTGGCAGGATCAAAAGCTGCCGTGGGGTAGGGGCAAGCCTTACAGATGAGAAGCTTGCCGCGTTTGAGTCTGAGTATAGATCCATGCTCGAAAAATATGACGAGCCGCTTCTGTTGACACACCAGATCCATATTGAAGTGTACAGATCGGAAAAAAAGGGGTAACGAATGAGTATAACGGTAAGATTTGCGCAAAGAGATGAACTCGATGCAATAAACGCTGTCAGACGTCAGGTCAACGATCATCATGTCAGCGGCAGACCGGATATTTTTCGTTCGGGTTTTTGTGACGAACTTGAGCAGCATATTTTTGAGTTTTTCGATACGCAGGATCATTCGGTCATAGCTGCTTTTTCAGAAGGCAGGCTCTGCGGCTTTGCCTCGGTATATACGTTTGTAAAGCCCTTATCTTCGTATAATCTCGAGCGCAGGATATACGGTGTAGAGGAGTTCGGCGTGCTCAGAGATTTCAGACGTATGGGTGTTGCGTCTGCTATGATCGACTTTATCAAAAAAGATGCTTTGGCTCATGGAATCGACCGAATAGAGCTTGATATGTGGGAGTTCAATGAGGGCGCGTATAAATTCTACAAAAGCGCGGGCTTTGTGACGATCCGCCGATATATGGAGCTGAACGTCAAAGGTTTTCCGACTAGGGAGAATGCCGAGAGAATACTTGAAGAGGCGGGAAAACTCAATAACGGTGCGTGGATATCTCACAGTCGTGTCGCTGCAAGGTGTGCCGAAGCCATAGCTCTGAAATGCGGCGATCTTGACAGCGAGAAAGCGTATGTTTTAGGACTTCTCCACGACATTGGAAGGCGATTCGGAGTCAGTCATTTCAGGCATGTTTACGATGGGTATACATATCTTACAAAGCTTGGATATCCCGCCGCGGCAAAAATATGCCTGACTCATTCTTTCCCGAACCGGGATATAAAAGATTATATCGGAAATATCGATGTATCGGAGGAACAGTATGAGTATATCAAGGATATGCTGTCAAATGTTCGGTACGATGATTATGACCGTCTGATCCAGCTGTGCGATGCGATTTCTATGCCATTTGGAGCAGTATCTGTCGAGCAGAGAATGAACGATGTGAAAGGGCGCTACGGTGCGTACCCTCAGAATAAATGGGAAAAGAACATAAGCCTCAAGTATTATTTTTCTGTCAAGTGCGGAGATGATATTGAGAAGCTGACATCGGAAGTTAAAGGTGATATTTAGAATGGACTGTACTTTTTTAACAGATATGGGAAAATTCAACTACAGAGTCGGCGCGGTGATTATAAACGGCAGAAAAATATTAATGGCGAGAAATCCCTGCGAGGAGCGTGTTTTTTATTACTCGGTCGGCGGCAGAGTGCGTTTCGGTGAGCGTCTGGAAGACGCCGTTTTGCGCGAGCTGAAAGAGGAAACGGGTATTGTCTGCGAGATCGACAGATTATTTGCAGTTCACGAAAACTTTTTCACCGATGACAGCGGAGTACCGTTTCACGAGCTGTCTGTTTTCTTTCTGATAAAACCGAACGATGATCTTATGAAGATTATGAACGGTCACAAAACAGACGGCGGTCCGAACGGAGAGTATCTTGAATGGATCGATCTCGATAACAGTGACAATATCACTCTGTATCCCGATTTTTTCAGGACGGCAGACTTTGAAAACTCATCGATCCATCATTTTGTAACAAATAATTAAGGAGACACTGATTAAAGCGAGTGCCAAAATTGCGCAGTCAGATTTCGTGGCAAATTGGACAAAAAAGCCGCAGTAATACTGAC
>ONIC01000110.1 GCA_900317815.1 uncultured Eubacteriales bacterium
AATGGAGGGTGCAGCAATAGCACAAGCGTGTTATCTGAACGATACTCCTTATGTAGTTATTCGTGCAATATCCGATAAACCGGACGGCAACGGTGCAATGGATTTTAACGAGTTTGAAGCAAAAGCAGCGAGCCATTGTGCGACAATTGTTTTGTATATGCTGCAGAGTGGTATATAATGATCTAAGGCAACACCGAACTTATGAAGAAGTAGCTATTTGAGGAGATGGAAAAAATGATTTCATTGATCAGTGCAATGGCAGTACTGCTAATCGGTTTTATTTTTTACGGACGGATCACTGAAAAGGTATTCTCGCCGGATGAAAGAGAAACGCCTGCCGTGAGAATAAACGATGGAGTAGACTGCGTACCGATGAAAACCTGGAAAGCGTTTCTTGTTCAGCTATTGAATATAGCAGGAACGGGACCTATATTCGGGGCTTTAATGGGAGCTTGCTTCGGACCGATCGTATTTTTGTGGATCGTATTCGGCGCGGTTCTCGGCGGTGCAGTTCATGATTATATGACGGGAATGATCTCGTCACGTCATGACGGAAAATCCATTGCCGAGCTTTCGGGAATCTATTTAGGCTCGGCTGCAAAATGGATAATGCGTGTGTTTTCGGTAGTTTTGCTTCTGCTGACAGGAACGGTCTTTGTCAACAGCCCCGCAGCACTTCTCGCAAGGCTTACACCGGGAGTATTGAATACGACCTTCTGGATAGTCGTTATTCTGATCTATTATATTATCGCTACACTCGTGCCGATAGATAAAGTCATCGGAAAGATATATCCGGTATTCGGAATAATACTTATCGTGATGGCGGTCAGTATTGTTATAGGAATTTTTATTGGAGGTTACACGATCCCCGAAGTATCCCTTCATAATCTTCACCCCGATAACCTTCCTGTATGGCCGTTCATGTTTATTACGGTCGCCTGCGGCGCTATTTCCGGTTTTCACGCTACGCAGTCTCCGATGATCGCAAAATGTATTACCTCGGAGAAGGAAGGACGCAAGGTGTTTTACGGCGCGATGATCGCCGAGTCGGTTATCGCACTTGTCTGGGCAGCAGGCGGCGTTGCATTTTACGGTACGACTCAGCTTCTCGGCAGCGCGCTTTCAGAGCTTGGACAGTCGGGCGTTGTATACGATATTTCTACCGGAATGCTCGGAACAGTCGGCGGTATTCTTGCCATTGTCGGCGTAGTAGTTTGCCCTATCACATCAGGAGACACCGCATTCAGAAGCGCACGGCTTATTCTTGCCGAATGGACAAAGCTCGATCAGAAATCGATAAAGAATCGCTTGATCATCACCGTACCACTTTTGGCTGCCGGCGCTCTTTTGACTCAGCTCGATTTCAACGTGCTTTGGCGGTACTTTTCCTGGAGCAATCAGACACTTGCGATGGTCTCGCTCTGGGTGGCGACATCGTATCTGTTAAAGACGAACAAAAACAAGTTTTCATCTTTGATTACGGCGCTGCCTGCTTCATTTATGTCAGCCGTAAGTATGACTTACATTCTTCTTGCTGACGAGGGATTCCGCTTCTCTAAAACGATCGCTTATCCCTGCGGTGCTGTTTTCGCAGCAGTTTTGATGGGAATATATTTGTATTTCCTGATAAAACGCAAAAACGACGATGAAAAAAGTAAGCTTTAATTATATTAACATGGGTAAATTGCGTTAAACAGAAGAAAGAAGAAAGGAATTTTCAAAGTGAAAAGAATAGTATCTTTAATACTCGTATTGGTACTTATGTCGAGCTTACCTTTATTGTCGGCAAATGCCGATGTGTCGGATACGACCGAACAAACATCTGTTGCAATGTACGGAGACCTTGATGGTGATGAGAATATTACATCATCTGATGCGCTCTTTGTTTTGCGAATGGGCGTGCAGCTTGAAAATATCATTGATGAAAACAAGACTCAGGCAGATGTTGATAAAGACGGAGAAATAACATCTTCCGATGCTCTTCTTGTTTTGAGGTACAGCGTAAAGCTGTCTTCAAATGATATCGTTGGTGTGGCGGTTACTGATACAGAGGATACTCCGAGCACTTCTATTGAATATTGGGCAGAAGACTCTCCCGCTATGGCGTCGATCATTTCTTTTGTATATTCCGTTACGGATGAATCCTCGGAAAACTATTTACCACCTGAAAAAAGAATTGCAGTATTTGATTCCGACGGTACATTGTACGGCGAGCTTTTCCCAACATATTTCGATCAGTGCGTGATGATATACAGATTGGCTCACGATGACGGCTATGAAGGAAATCACGAAGATGTTGCTTATTGCAAGGAACTGGAAAATGCCCTTATTAATGGAACGGAAAAACCTAAAGCTCCCCGTTCTTCCGGTGAAATAATTGCGGAAGCTTTTAAAGGCTTTACTGTAGAGGAGTATCGTGAGTATATCCGTAAATTTATGTCAGAGCCTGTTAAAGGATTTGAAAATATGACATATGCAGACGGATACTACAAGCCGATGATCTCCCTTGTACAGTACCTTTCGGAGAACGGCTTCAAGGTCTATATCAACAGCGGTTCGGAAGTGAATATGCTTCGTGAGCTGTCAGGTGA
>ONIC01000130.1 GCA_900317815.1 uncultured Eubacteriales bacterium
GACAAAAAGATGCCGGCAAGATGAGTGCACCACAGGCACTTCCTTCGGTCGCTCAGTCCGAAGGACGTGATTTAATCAGTGGCTCCTTCACTTTTCATATACGTAAGAAACGTCCCGCATACCGTTTTTGAGTATGCGGGACGTTTTTAATCATTGGTTATACTGCGTTTGTTTCTTATCATTCGCCGTTTGCGTATACAAGGCAGTTGTCGCTGAATTTCAGGGAATCGCCACTATGATTGACTGCTGCAAGTACAAGTGCTTTTGAGTAGGCGCCTGTTTCAGCCGAGGTCTTCTTGAGATCCATTGTAAACTGTGCTCTGTTTTTGTTGGTAAACGTTACCGGGGACACTCCGCTTGCGTCTGAATCATTATCAACTATCTGATAAGTATAAAGATATGTGTTCGAAGATGTAACCCCGTCAATGGTAATTACAACGTTAGTATTCTTACCGGAATTATTGCTGTTGATTGCGTTGCTTACTTTTGCAGTAAAATCCGCGTCAGATCTCAGAATAGCGGCAATGTCAATACCCTCCAGAGCGCTTCTCTCAACACTCGGATCAAAGAATACGTAGATCATTGCCATTTTCTGATTGTCAAAGCCGTTGTCATAGTTCTCGCCGTTCGTATCGTAGCCGTATGCGTTAAGCATTGTTACGTATCGTGTACGTTCAACGCCTTTATCGTTTACATAATGCTCGACGCAGTTCTTTGTCAGCGAGATACCCGTCGGATTGTCGGTTGCAGAACCGTTGTCCTTCGTATAGCCGGCATAAAGTGTAACGCCTGTTGTAACTCTATCGCCAAAGCGTTCGTCGGAGCAGATCTTCGCATACTTGCCGTTGTTATACTCCATGTACCAACCATCGAAGGTATAACCTTCAACTGTGGGCAGGGCGATTGTGCCGTTTTCCACTGTGCCTTCGGTTTGCGGAAGCTCAGCAGCACTCTTTTTATATGACTGACCGTACATTTCAAGATGGTGAGTATTTGCGTTGCGAAGGTCGTCATCTTTGCTGCCATCTTTTTCACCTAAACGCTGGTTGAAATAGTATGTGGCAAATGCAGGGGCGCTGTTTTCGGGCTTTGCAAAGTAGACCGTTGTCGGTGCTTGATTATCCGCATTCTTGGCAGCTTCCGTTGAGGTCAGGTAATTATACGTTGTATAACTGCCATCTGTCTCAAAAGACTCTGCATCAGGAATAACATATCTTACCGTGTGCGGGGTCGGTGTATTGAAGCCCCAGACAATAACCTCGGAGATCTCGTAAATATCTACGCTGTTTACATTTTCGATCTCTGAGCTTGCCGATTTGTAAGTTACCCACTTTTCGTTGGATACAGTATAGCCCTTTTCTTTATACTCCTGCATATATTCAGGCACGTTCGCTGTACGTCCATAGCAGTCAGTGTGGTATGTGCCGTTAGTGGAATCGCCATAGTACGCAGAGTAGTAAGCAGTACCTCGGAGCGATCTGTCTTTTTCGGTAGTCAATGCATTAATATATGCTTGCTGATCTGCAAAGAAGACTATCGTATCAAGCTCGTTATCAACAGTAGGTATCGCCTTTGTGATAGCTTCGCCGATTCTGTCAGTATTGCTCGTATAAGCGTCAGCAGAGCCGATAGTGGAATAACGGTTGGTTATCGTTGTTTCTACTGCGCTTATATCGGGTGCAATGCTCTGCGAGCCGGTTCTGTCACGATCGTAATACTTGTAGATAACATGGATCCTTTCGGTTCTGATATGGGAGTAGAGATCGATCTTTGCGCTGCCGTCATCCGCTGCGCCCTTGAGCTTACCGTCGGTGTCGAACAGATCGTCAACGCTGACCGTGTAAGTGTTGTTGTCGATCTTTGTCCAGTTGATCGTATTCGTACCATCGACATACTGTGCTGTGCCGTTTTCAGTAATGGCGCTGTAGTCGTTATTGGCTGCACCTGTCTTGATGTAGGTGCTGCCGAGCGAAACGGTCGGGTCATTGTCGTTTTCGACAGTGAGCATTACCTTGATACTGTAATTGCCGTTTTTATAAGGCTCGAGATCTTCGGTGTAGAATTTAGCAGAGTTTGCACTGCCCGTAACGTTAAGATTATCAACGATAACGCCGTTTTCATCTACTACGGCAATGTTTACTGTCAGTTCGTTGCCTTCGAGATTGTCGCCGTTGAGAAGGGGAACGCCCGCAGGACGGTCAGATTCAGGAAGATCGGTGAACTTGTGACCACTTATAGTGAGGTTTTCATCGGATGATGTGATCGGATCGTCCGAGGGTTTAGTATAATTATTTTTAAATGTAACAATACTGTTGTTTGTATTCGCCGCTGCGACAGCTTCCTTGCTTTGAACGTCATGACTGTCACCGCCGGTAATATCCGTCAAAGTAAAGTTGTTCGGTGTTACCGTCTGAGTTATGGTTGCAGTCTGGTTTGCAGTCGAGGTCGAAAGCAGCGAAACAGTGCGGGTTTCGTCAGGCTTAAGTGTAAATTCCTGAGTACCTTCGGGATAGCCGTCAAGAGCCGTCGTGTCCACCCTGTATTTAAAATTGGGAGTAGAGGGCGGGTTATCTCCTGTTACCGTGGTGGTAACAGTGATGTTTTTGTAGGTGTAAGCCGAATCATTCGGGAATATTATTACATACACTGCCGGATCATCTTCAAAAAGCTCATAATTGCCGTTTTGAGCAGCAGACCATTTGATGTCATTATTCCCTGTTCCGTATTTAATGTACGTACCATTAACAGAAGCATTATAGTAAAAGGCGTTGCCGTTATTAAGCATATCAACGGCTCTTACCTCAATTTTTGAAGTATCGGCGCTTCCGATACCGATTGCAACTTTATACTGGTTACTGTTTGATCTTAAGCTATAAAGGATATTACGATTGTTATTGTTTGTGCTGTATCTTATACTACTTGAAATATTTGTTGCTGTACTATTGACCGTCAAGCTTGTTTTCGGAAGTCTATTTGTATTCCAAAAATCCGAATTGTACGAGGGTATTTTTTCTGTAAGACTTCCGTTGTTTTCCACATAGAAATATCTCACATTAATTGTTCGACTTCCACTCGACGATTCCTTTGTATAATACGCATAAAGCGTAATGTCACCAGTCAACGGAGTACTGAAATCATATGCACTGGGGGTAGTAACATTACTCGGGTTATCCGTCGTCCAATACTGGAACGTGTAGCCGCTCTTTTCAGGGTCGGGCGAAGGCTCGGGCGCTGTTCCGCCTACATACGATGTCGCTGTGTAGGTCTGGCCGCTGCCTGTAAGCCCTTCCGGAGTTTCGGGGAACGATCCGCCGTTGAGTTCGTATGTTACCGTTGCGGCAGTTTTCCACACGGCGTAGAGCGTGACAACTCCGTTTTCGTCTGCGTTTTCTTCGTTTATGCCATACGTTCCGCCGAGAGCAAACTCAACGCTGTTATCTCCGGGCTGCGAACTCCAGCCGACAAGAGTTTTACCATTGTTTGTAAAACCGTCGCGTGTTGCGTTGTGGAGGTTTACATTGCTGTTTTTGGAGAAATATTCGACATCGGAAACTGCGGAGCCGTCTCCTGTGTTTGCGTTGTACTGCAAGCAGATGGATTCTATCGTGCTGTAGTGTGCGGTGAGCCTGACGATATAGATCAGCTCGCCGTTTTCGGTAACCTGTTCGATCATATCGTCGGAAATGGTGAAGATGTCGTTGTAGTCGTGCTGTCTGCCCTTTTTGTCTACCCAGTAAAGGAACTGTGCACGAGCGTTTGATTCGTCTGCCTTTGCAGCATACTTAACAACGGCTGTTGCGCCCTCACCGTAATTGAGATAATTTGTGTGAGCAGTGTTCTTATCGTACGTGATCTCATCGTCCTGAACCCTACCGTTGTATATGATGTTATTGGTTCTCTGATGAGTGACCGGATCAAAAGCATATTCGTTTGCGTCATACACAACCCTGTATTTCTGTCCGGAACGCCAAACAGCCTTAAGGGCGGTGTTTTCATGAACATCGGTGTTGAAATTGTAAAGCGACAAGGAATTATCGTCAGGGTTGACCTTGAACCAGCCAATGAAGTGATATTTCGGAACTTCTCCCTCTCCCTCTTTTCGGTATTTTTTCACCGAACCGGTGCCGGGGTAAACCTTGGGATCGGTCTCGGGAGTGTAAGTTTCACCGGTCGGTACATAGCTATATACTTTCCTTCCCGTTGCGTAGGAAATCTCTTCTCGATATTCCGTATCATAATTGCCTTCATATGAATCGTCGGGAATATACTTTGCAAAGCTTTCGTTATCCGCATTGGCGCCGTTCTGAACGCCGGACTGAGCAGCTGCGGAATACGGAGTATAGAGATAGTAAAACTCGCCATTTTCGTCCGGAATGTATTTGCGTTTGATATTGGTGTACTCCTTGATCTTTTCGCCCTCATCGACCCAGAAGAAAGTACTCTCGGTTGAAGACAATTCGCCCTCGGAGGGATCGATATCTACGCGCAGATCTACAAGCTCCCACTTAACATACAGCGTTATGTCATGGTCGGGCATTTCGTCAAATCCTGCGCCGCTTATGTGCTTCTGAAGTTCGTTGCCCTCAAAGCCGTACACCATCGTTTCACGCTGGCAGGTCGAGTCCGTGTACACACCGCCAAAGGTGTAGTAACGGTTGTCGCCCTTGAGCTGCCTGTTGCTTATTTGGACAGGGTTTCCTGAAAACATATTTGAGAAGAATGCAAACGCTTCCTCAGCGGTGAAGTCCTTCAGTGCTGTGGAAAAAGGTTTGTGGAAATTGTCGTAATCAAGAAGCTCATCTTTAGGTTCTTCCTCATAATAGAGTGATGTGCTGAGGTATTTGTAGTCGATGTTATCGGCGTCAACAACGTGCAGATTGTATCTGTTGCGGGAGTGATAAACATCCCAGTAATACGTGGTAGTCCCACCGGAGGTAACACCATAAGGGAAAATTCTCAATTCTCCATCATTGGAAGGATTTTCAGGGAAATTTACTCCTTGTGGAGCATTTGCTCCACTTTTCAAGTAGGAAGATACGGCATTATTTTCCGTTAACCCGACTATACCGATTGGAGTAAACCCGTTTCTAAAAGCAAGATCATTGCCAAAAAAAGTAAGATAATCTTGACTATCTTTTCTCCAACTAAAATGTTCATCGAGTGATGGCTCTGATGGGTATGACTGATCAATTTGCTGATAATAATACTTCGCATAATGATCATATACTCTGCCAGATGAAGACGTGCGATCATATATCCTACTTTCTGCCGGCATTACAAAAACAACAGAATGTACAACAGAAGTATTATAAATATTATATACTACATTCCCATCTTCATCAGTTGGCCATTTCTCTTTAATATCAACTCCATAAATCTCAAAGAAAGACAAATCCTGTTGTAAATTCGAAGCCGTATATAAAGCTTTTGTGTACTTCTTAGTTGTGGATGAAATGCCGTTGTTAGAATACTCGTAATAAGAAGGATTAGTATTTCGGGAGCTTAGGTCAATATTAGCATACGGACCTTCGTTTTTGTTGTAAATAACCGGAGCGTAATACTTATACTTACCATCTTCTAAAACATAACCGCCCGGGAAGGAATAGTATGTATAAGTACTATAATTAGTTGATTTATAGTTACCTGATTCGGTAGAAAAGAACGAAAACTTATACCACACACGGTCATAATATACATTTATAACCGTACTTCCATCGCCGTGTAAAGTCTTGACATCTACGTCAGCCTTTGTTTTTTCGTCATTGTAGTAAAATTTAGATGTATCGGTGTATTCCGAATACATATTGCCGCCTGAAACGGTACTGAGATAATTCAGGAAGTTAGCGCGTACATCGGAGATCGGTACATGACCTTCGGTAGCTGCGTTAAGATTAAAATACGATGAGTCAACCGCAGTTATAAAGTCGTAGTTGCTCAAAGAATTTGAATTCCATGCACTGTTAGCGGATGTATCGTAATGCACCGTATCACTCTGCGCCCAGAAGGCAATTTTGTAGGTCGTCGTTGCAGGGATCCACTTTGCGTGCAGGACAAGCTCGTCGTCCTCGCTGACGGGAGGCTTCGGACAGAAGGTATAACTTCCGCCCTGAACCTGAGTCACTGTCATTTTTTCAAGCGCAGCCGAATCGGTAACATTCACGATTTTTCCATTTGAGTCGGTGACCTTAACTGCGTTGGAGGAAATCCTGGAATTATATCTGTCGTAATTCGTGTCGTAGTACCAACCGTCGAAGGTGTAGCCGCTGCGTGTAACGGTCGGCAGCTCAGATACGTGTTCTGTCGTAACAACATACATCGGAGCCTGATATTCAGCACCGTTACCGCTTGCTCCACCGTCGAAGCTTACCCAGTTTGCCCGGTCAAAGATCGGGTAAAAATCGAGACCGCCCGTGTACGGTGTTGAACTATCGTTGAGATATACGTTAACATCGTTATTTGTATTTGTCAGTTTAATAGTGTATGTGCGATTGTTTCTGATATCGGAGGTTGTATCATCGACAGTAGCCGAGGCTGCCGAATCCGCTCTGTTATCAGTCCAGCCGAGAAAGACATTCTTTGTGCTCGGAACAGGTGATTTAACGTAGCGCAGGTCATCCGCCCCATCGCTGATTTCCCCGTCCTGATTCTTGTAATCGAACAACTGCACAGTAACGGTGCTGTTATTCGGCACAACAACCGGTTGAACGAAGAATACCATGTCGTCCTCGTCGTTGTCTTCAGGTTCAAAGTAGAACGTCAGATATTTCTCCACACCGAACCGTGCGTAAAGTTTTATTGTTTCATCTTGCTGTTTTGCCGCGCATGACGCCTGTATTCCCGTGATAGCAGTGTCAAATACCGCCTTATTTTCATAAGTAACACCGCCGCCGTTTTCTGTGACTGTGTACCAGCCTTCAAATGCGTCGTCAAGATGATACGGAAGCTGCGGCACGAGAAGCGACTCACCCTCGGTAAGTGTCTGCTTGTTTGTCTGCATCGTTCTGCCGCCGCGCTCTATTGTGAAATAATACGGCTCGTAATCATTGACCGTTGGACTTGCCGTATTGGTAACGTCGGTTTTCAGCGTGTAGAAAACATACGTGCGGCGATATCTTACATTCTCGTCCGTCGTATTTGTGCCGCCTGCAATATAGTATATAGAGAAGCTCTCTGCTTCAAACGTCACGGTATCACCGGACTGAGCCTTGAGCGCAATCTCCTCAGTCGTCTCATCATCGGAGATATGATATGCCGTCAGCTCGGCACCGTCTTCAATAGCTCTCTCTATATCAGTGTTTGAGATATCCACAGTTACAGCGGATTCCGGCTCAAACTCCGCGCCGCTTGCGTCAAACAGCGTGATGTCGTATGCCGCGCGGACATTTTCCGCATCAACCGTCACGGGGTAAGCCTTTGCGGTCGTACCCTCCGGCAGCGCACCCGTTATGGTTACGGAACTGTCGTTTGCCAACGGCTCACTGTAGGCTGCGTCCGTGTATAAAAGTGCATCTATCGTCTGCTCTGCAATGTTATGCGCTTCTGTTCCACTGTCATAGGTTTCGGCCGTCGCCGGCATCGATATGCAGCCAAAAAGCATCATAACTGTGAGAATCAGCGAGATAGATCTTTTACTGATCATTTTTGCTTTCATGCCATTCACCTTTCTCTCTAGTAATATGCATTTGCTATCGTATCTTCTCCATCTTCTTCCGGTCCGGCCACAGGACCATTGCCCGGTGGTGTCTCATCACCGATGCTTGTGACGATAATATCGGCGAAGCTGATCTTTCGTATCGTCATCAACGGCTCAACATACTCTTTCCTGAATACTGATTCCATAATACATCTCTCCCTTCATCACAGTGAGCAATATATCTTAATATAAACAATACTATTGTACAGCATACTATTGCTTATATATACATTTTAATTATACTATTTGCATATCTCGATTTCAAGTGTCAATTTGGCCAAAATGTGATACTGATTATCGTTCTTGTGCATAATAATTAGATTACTTGTTACAATTCTTTACACATCTGTGGTATTTATTAAAATCTAACGAACTGCAAAGAAGGATTTCCCGTTATATCGGTACGATTTTTGGTACAAGAGTCTGCACTTACAAAAAAACGATCGGGTATTTACCGTCAAAACTGCTTAGATACGTTGAATTTTCGAGAAAGATATTGTATAATATATTATAATAAAACGGTTGCTGCCGTACCTATCGAAGACAGAAGCCGCTCACACAGGCAAGAGTACGGAGAATACGGCAGCGAACCGATGGATACAAAAGCAGGATATATTATATGCAGCCGCTGTACCGAATATCCGAGATGAAGGAGTGACACGATGAACGGAAAAAGACTCGACAGACTGATAAGTTATCTGCTGAATGAAAGACCCGAACTGCCGCACATAGATATACCCGACGATATATCGGATAAGTTTACGCTGTACCGCAGTCTTGTCAATGTCCGCCCCGCCGCAGCAATAGACAGCGAATATCTGAGCGAGGAGGACGAGCTGTTAAAGGAGATCTTAAATGAAAAAGGGATCACCGATGCAGAGAGCCTCTCCCCTGTGGAGGAGGGGATCTATCTGTGGAAGGGCGATATCACCACGCTTCGCTGCGACGCTGTCGTAAACGCCGCAAACTCCGGTATGACGGGCTGCTACCGTCCGTGTCACAACTGCATCGACAATTGTATACACACGTTTGCGGGCGTCAGGCTTCGTTACAAGTGCGATGAGATCATAAAAAAGCAGGGCTTCGAGCTTGCGACCTCACAGGCGAGAGTAACTCCCGCGTATGATCTGCCGTGCAGGTATGTGATACACACCGTAGGTCCTATCGTTCGGGGACATCTCACAAACGAAGACTGCGAAGCGCTGCGGGACTGCTATTTAAACTGTCTTGACGCGGCTTCCGAATACGATATCGGGAGCATCGCATTTTGTTGCATCTCAACGGGCGTTTTCGGATTTCCGCAGAAAGAAGCGGCTCAGATCGCAGTAGAGACCGTTCGCAAATATAAAAGAAACAGTGATATAAAGGTCATATTCAACGTATTCAAGGAGGAAGACTATGAATTATACAGAAAGCTGCTCAAAGCTTAAAAATGCTCTTGAAAACGCAGACGCCGTTGTGATCGGAGCGGGAGCGGGACTTTCAACATCGGCAGGCTTTACATATTCGGGTAAGCGCTTCGAAGAAAACTTTGCTGACTTTATTGAAAAATACGGCTTTCGCGATATGTACTCGGCAGGCTTTTACGACTATGATACGCCCGAGGAGATGTGGGCGTACTGGTCGAGATACATTTATATAAACAGGTACACAGACGCTCCGAAGGACACCTACAAAACGCTGCTCGATCTTGTGAAGGAAAAAAATTATTTTGTTATCACAACGAATGTCGATCACTGCTTCCAGAAAGCAGGCTTCGATAAATCGCGCCTTTTCTACACTCAGGGCGACTACGGACTTTTTCAGTGCAGCGAGCCATGCTGTAACAAGACCTACGATAACGAGGAAACGGTCAGAGAGATGGTCGCAAAGCAGAAAAACAGAAAGATCCCGAGCGAGCCTATCCCCCGCTGCCCCGTTTGCGGAAAGCCTATGATAATGAATCTGCGCTCCGACGACACCTTTGTCGAGGACGAAGGCTGGCACAGCGCCGCAGCACGATATAATCATTTCCTTCGCACATACAGCGGAAAGCGGGTCCTGTTTCTGGAGCTTGGAGTCGGCGCAAATACCCCCGGAATTATAAAATATCCGTTCTGGCAGATGACCTATGAAAACCCGAACGCATTATATGCCTGCATAAATTACGGGGAAGCGGCCGCTCCGTCCGACATAAAGGATCGCTCGATCGTTATAAACGGCGATATCACCGAGATACTCAACGGGATAAAATAACTTTTCCCCGCAGCAAGAGCAGCGCAGATCCAATAAATATATATAAGGAAACGGAAGGGAATGATATTATGTATGAACCGAAAATAAATGACGCAGTGAGCTTTATGAAGGGAGACGAGCAGAAAGCAGGGACCGTAATTTCTTTGATAGACGGTGGAGTTTTTGTCAGGGACGAGCACAGCGGAGAAGTTTTCCTTCTTGAAAACAGCGAGGTGACGCCGCTTCAGATAATTTTCTTTACAAAAGCTCAGATGAAGAAGCTCGTGAAATTTGAAACTACGATAACGAAGCTGACGGAGAAATACGGAGACTCTGCATCTTTCCGCCCCGAGGAAACGCTCACACTGACGCTCAGGGACGTGATCTCGGCGCTCAAAAAAATTAAAGAGACCGAGCCTGACAACAAGACTATACTTGAAGAGTGGTACAACCCGCTGTGCAATATGATTTTCAATATACATGACGCTGTAGTCTACGAGAAAACACCACGCTCCGTCGAAACTCTCCCCGGGCTTTGCGTCAGAGGCGATATGCTCGATATGATATTCGAGAGCGATATCCTGACAAAGATAGACAGCGACGGTCACAGCATTCTTCTCGTTCTCGACGGACTGATCGAAAGAGCCGAACAGCACCTTGCAAACGAGAAGCTGCCGCTTATGGAGCGTAAATTCTCAAAAGGCGAGATGGAGCGCTACGTTGACTATATGACAGAGGGCGATCACCTGAAAAAGTGCAGTAAAAAAGCGCTGGAGCTATATAAAAAGATAGTCTCACAGCTTTGCGAAAACGGCAGCGAAGCAGGACTGCGAGCCAAGGCTTACGGCTGCTACGGCGGCGATCGGGCGTTTCCCTGCGATTGGAAGGAAGCTCTCGAAGGTCTTTTGATCCTGTACGGTATGACGGGCAGACCCGAGTACGCAAACTCCCTCGGATATATTTACTACTACGGCAGATGCTCGAACGGCAAGCCGAACTATGAAAAGGCGTTCCGCTATTTCTCGGCGGGCGCTGCGGGCGGCTTCTTCGAATCGCGCTACAAGATCGCAGATATGTTTGCAAACGGCTACTGCGTCCCGAAAAACGAGGAAACGGCATACACGATCGTCAACGAGCTTTACAACAACACCTTCGAGCTGATAGCGGAGGAGAAATTCAACTGCAACTTCGCAGATGTTGCGCTGCGTCTCGGAGGTTATTTCGAAAACGGCACAGGGTGCAGTGAAAACGGCTACCTCGCCTATCTGCTCTATATGCAGGCGAGCTTTGCGATAAAAAAGCGCAGCAAGTACGACTATATCGGAGACGATACGGTAGCGCACAAGATAAAATCGGCGCTCGATCACCTCAAGGAAGGAAATTCTCTCCCCGGATCGAAGAAAAGCGTCGAGATCGACATAGACACATTTTTCCTTCCGTACTTAAAGAAATACAGGCGGCTTTACGCGCAGTTCGTTCAAAAAGAGAGCGGCGATTACACGATGTACATCACGCTTGAAAAGCTGCCGAATGAAAAGCGCCCGCCGCGTATCCTTGTCACGAGCGTCACGACAGATTTCTGCGATATGCTCGACCGAGTGGAGCTTGAGATCAAGGACGCAGATATAGATATATATTATTCCGATCGTGACGGCTTCATCTTCGATGACTACAGCGACGGATATTTCTTCTGCGGAGGAAAAACTGCGGCGCAGATCAAAGGAAAATTCATATTTACGCCGCCGAAAGACTACGATTCCGATAAGGTCTGCACGGTAGCTTCGGTCGTCTTTGATTCGAGCGACAAAACATACGATTATATTCTTGACGCAGAAGACGTCGGTGTCGGCGACAGAGTTATCGTGGAGACGGCGCGCGGAGAAGCCGAGGTCACAGTCACGGCTGTCTCCGAGAAAACAGCAGGCGAGCTTGCGCTTCCGCTCTACAAGTACAAGCATATCACAAAAAAAGCATAAAAATTCGGGCAGCGCTCATTTTGAAATGGAACGCTGCCCGTTTTTTATCGGCAGTTTAATGTATAAATGTCAGGATATCCTTCAGGACATCGCCGTAGCTGTCCTCGTTCAGTATCTCGTGGCGCAGGCCGTCATAAAGCTTCATCGTAACATTTGCGCCGTTTTCCTTGAGCCGCTCGCAGACTGTCTTTACTCCCTTTCCGTAGTCTCCGACGGGATCGTCGCTGCCCGAGACGAGCAGGACAGGCTTTTCCTTGTTTATCATCGAAAACCAGCGCTTGCTGTTGCAGCTTATATTCATCGTCACAAGATCCTGCATCGCCGAAACCGTGAATCGGAACGTACAGTATTTATCGGCTTCGTATTTCTTGATGTTCTCCCTGTTGACGCTGAGCCAGTCGTGAGCCGTCTCGCCCTCGAAACGATTATTGTAGGAGCCGAACGCCAGCTTCTCCACGGTGTCGGAGACGTGTCGTTCGCCGCTCGTAGCCTTGATTAGCTTTATTACGGCAAGTCCTGCGCCCGCAGCGGGATTCGGGCCGCCCGTTCCCATAACGATCAGCTTGTCATAGTCGTCGTATTTCTCAGCGGTAAGCCGCACGACAAAGGAGCCCATGCTGTGGCCGAAAAGTATGTACGGAAGATCTTTGCCGTACTCACGTCTGATAACGTTTGCAAAGTCGTTTACATCGTCCACAAGATACTGCCAGCCGTTTTCATGAGCGATAAAGCCAAGCTCGGAATCGTCTGCTGCCGTTTTTCCGTGGCCGAGATGATCGTGTCCGAAAACGATGTAGCCGTCGGATGCGATGTCCCGCATAAACCTGTCGTATCTTCCGATATACTCCTGCATACCGTGTACTACCTGAAACAAGCCCTTGATCTCTCCGTCTGGGATATACACAACACCCGACAGTGTATGTACTCCGTCTGTTGAGGGAACTTTTTTATCTATCTTATGTATTTCCATACCGCACCTCTCCTGTCAGTGAACCTGAGCCGCTTCAACGGCTTTTCTCCAGCCTGTGATACTTGTTTGTCTGTCTTTGTCGGTCATTTTCGGGGTAAATCTGCCGCCCTCTCGGCAAAGTTTACTCACTTCTTCCCTATCCTTGAAAAATCCGACCGCAAGACCCGCCAGAAACGCAGCTCCCGCCGCAGTCGCTTCCTTTGACGCACAGCGAACAACGTCCGCACCCGAGATATCGGCCTGGAACTGCATCAAGAAATCGTTCGAAGCCGCGCCGCCGTCTACTCTGAGCGCCGAGATCGAATGACCGCTGTCCGCTGCCATAGCGTCGATGAGATCCTGAGACTGGTATGCTATAGATTCAAGCGACGCGCGGATAATGTGTTCCGTGCTCGTGCCTCTTGTAAGACCCGTGATAGTGCCGCGCGCGTGCATATCCCAGTACGGCGCTCCGAGGCCCGCAAAGGCAGGCACAACGTAGACTCCGCCGCTGTTTTCGACCTTCGAGGCAAAATACTCGCAGTCACGGAACTCTCTGATAAGTCCGAGCTGATCTCTGAGCCACTGTATCACCGCTCCGCCGACAAAAACGCTGCCCTCGAGCGCATACTCGAACGGCGCGCCTTTTTCCGTTGCGGCGGCTGTTGTAATAAGTCCGTTCTTGCTCTTGATGCGCCTGCTTCCCGTATGCTCGAGCAGGAAACAGCCCGTGCCGTATGTATTTTTTGCGTCGCCCGCGTTGAAGCAGCCCTGACCGAACAGAGCAGCCTGCTGGTCGCCTGCGATACCGCTGATCGGGATCTCGGCGCCCATAACGGTAATTGTGCTGTAGATCTCGCTGCTGCTTCTGATTTCGGGCAGCATTATCTTGGGGATATCGAGCAATTCAAGCAGCCCGTCGTCCCAGCAGCCCCGCTCAAGATCATAGAGCATCGTGCGGGAAGCGTTCGTATAATCAGTAACGTGAGCTTCACCGTTCGTCAGCTTCCATACGAGCCATGTATCTATAGTGCCGAACAGCAGCTCGCCTTTTTCCGCTCGCTCTCTTGCGCCCTCCACATTATCGAGTATCCACTTGAGCTTTGTGCCGCTGAAATATGCATCAACGGGAAGTCCCGTCTTTTCTTTTATATATTCATCATTTCCGTCTGCGACCAGCTTTTCGCAGATATCTGCGGTTCTCCTGCACTGCCAGACGATAGCGTTATAGATTGGTCTGCCCGTCTCCTTCTCCCAGACGATAGTTGTTTCACGCTGGTTCGTGATACCGATACCTGCTATTTCATCGGGAGAAATGCCGCTCTTTGCGATACACTCCGTCATTACGGCATACTGATTTGCGTATATCTCCATTGGATCGTGCTCTACCCAGCCCGGCTTAGGATATATCTGCGCAAACTCGTGCTGAGCCATGCTTACTATTGCCGCATTCTTATCGAAAAGTATCGCTCTGACGCTGGTCGTACCCTCGTCGAGAGCCAGTACATAATTCTTCATAAACGAACACTCCTTTGTTTAAAGAGCCGCCGAACAGCTCTTAACTTTCGCCCGAACTGCTTATACTTATTTAATATTATAAAACAAATATGCCAAATAATCAAACGCAAAGGAGTTGTTTTTTATACAAAATTTATGCACGATGTTTAGTAAAAGTGCTGTAAATATAAATGCTCTCCGAAAACACGGAGAGCTGTTTTTGATTTAAGGAGCCACTGAATAAATCACGTTCTTTGATATTTCGTCGTTAAAATAATTTCGCAATTGACTGCACAACGCAAAAAATCCCCCATGCTTACACACGGGGGATAATTGTCTGTTGTCTGCTTTTTATCAGCTTTACGAAAAGATTACTTCTTTACGTTGAAAGCGCCCATCTGCGGGTATACAGCGCAATCGCCGAGCTCTTCTTCGATTCTGAGGAGCTGGTTGTACTTTGCAACACGCTCGGAACGGCTCGGAGCACCTGTCTTGATCTGGCAAGTGTTGAGTGCAACTGCGAGA
>ONIC01000083.1 GCA_900317815.1 uncultured Eubacteriales bacterium
AAATATCGAATAAAAGTCCTCATTGAGCCACTTGCGGAGCGTACACTTCTCCCACGTTATATCTTCCCATTCGGTGTTGTACGGCTTTTTGCATATAGGCTTCTCTGCAATAATCAGCATGGTTCTGTTTTTCGGGTCAATACTAAGCGGTATCCATTTTATAGGGTTGCCGTTATATGTACCAAATTTTGAAAGCTCGACGGTTTTATCGTAAAAGACGATCGTTTCAAAAGATTCACAGCCCGAAAAAACTAAACTGCCAATTTTTTTAATATTCTCCCCTAAATACACCGACTTCAATTTAATCAGCGTTTCCTTGACTTCCTTTTTGAGTCTCGGCTTGTTCGGTGAAAATGCCATATCACCTATCGCCGTGACCGGTTTGCCGCAGATAGAATCGGGTACTATAACATCAAGGTCGCTGCCCTTGTACGCGGTTATAGTGACTTCTCCGTCCTTGATCTCATAGGCGAATATCTTCTTCCACTCCGCTGCGGTGCGTTCCTTGAATCCAAGCTCTTTCTCGATCTTGTCGTTCTCAATAGCTTCCACCTGTTCTGCTGTGAAATACTTGTTTTTGTATTCAAGTGTTGCCACTGTAAGCACGGTGTTCTCCAGAGAAAGCTCAATGTACTTGTCTATCTCTTCAAGCTTGAAGCCGCTTTTTGCGTCCTTTAGTGAAAGCAGATAAAGAATTATCTCATCGTTGTTCTTCTCGCGTGTGAATGCGTATTCAATTAGCTTGCCCGTGTTAGCCTTTGTAAAAAAGCCGTAACTCTCAAACTCCTTAAGCTCCGTTATACACGCTCTGTCGATAGAATCCTTTGCAAAGCGCATGAAACTTTTTTTAACATAAGCAAGGCAATCCTCCTGCCCCTTTCTGCAAAGCATAAGATAAACAGAATCTTTCGTCGTGCGGCGTTTTGCCTGCTGCAAAAACTCCGCCGTGATCACCTTGTCAGATGAAAGAAGATTGAGCAACTCAGTAAGAAAATCTTCGTTCTCCGATTCATCGATAACGATCTCCATATCCTTGTATCGGACAGCGGAAAGATTACTTAAAAAATCTGATTTTATCTTCCCTTTATACTTCCACGTTTCGGGAATAATCACTGTTCCGTGAAACTTGCTCTTGTTAAACTTCGATGGTGTGATCGTATTGCTGAGAATTACTGCATCAAAACAGTAAAAAGCACCGCTTTTGATCACTTTTACCTCATCGGGAATCGTTACCTGCCCTTTTCCGAACGCATTTTCAAGCGTTCCGTCTTTGATAATAAATCTTGCCACTGTTTACACCTCTTCACTATTGTTGATGCGCCGCACAAATACTGCTTCGGATAATATTTTTGATTGCAGCCTGTAACAATTACCGTGCGCCAAGTGCGCTCTGTAGCTGTTCAGCACCTGCTTTACTTCACCAAATTCAATCGTACCCGAAGAATACTCATACTGCATCTGTTTGATTTTTCGTCTATATTTTTTCTTCGTTTGTCTTCTGTCCTTTCTGATAATCTTTCCCGATGCTGTCATATAAAAGTGAAAACCGAGATAATCCACACCGTTTTTTATCGGAAAGATCTGCGTTTTGGCGTTTGTTTCAAGATAAAGCTCATTTTTAAGAATGTTTTGTATTTGGGCAAGGCACTGCTTCAGATAATCCTTGTCATGATGTACCAAGATCATGTCGTCCATGTATCTTGTGTAATATTTGATTTTCAGAGTTTCCTTTATAAATCTGTCCACCCTATCAGGATACAAGATAGCGAACCATTGACTGGTTTGATTTCCGAGGGGCAAATCCTTACCTTCACTAACCGAATAACTGTCTGTTATCCCGAACAATAATTCAAGCACATCTTTATCCGGTATCTTCTGAACCAAAATTCTCTTTAGGTGCCGATGATCGATATTATCAAAATATTTGCGGATATCGATCTTTAAAAAGCACCCGTCTGTTCCGTATAATTTATAAAAATCATGTAAAAAATGCGAAAGCCTGTTAAGAGAAAAGTGAGTGCCTTTGTTTTTGCGGCAGGCTCAGTTGTCGTAAATCAGCTTTTTGAAGCTTTACCGCCGTAAGCGCCTTGTGCTGAAAATTCAATCTTATTTCCTGTTGGCGAGACATATTTTTACCAACGTAAGTATCATTTGCTCTGTACAGATTTTCAATAATATCAAGCGAAAGATTTTGCAAGCGTGTAACAAACGTATATCTAAAATGCTTCGGGCATTTCTGCGTTATCTGCATAATATATCTGCAAAGATCCTTTGCTTTTGTTATCAAGCCCAATTCCGACTGCTATTTGTTCATTACTGTTCCACTACCGTTTTTTAAAGTTTCGTCGTTTCTCCGCTGCCGCGGTCTCGGCTGCCGCCTCGGTCGGTGCTGTTGCTTTCGGCAACGTCTGCCGCCGGCAGACCGCACCCCTTCGGGCGGGATTTGATTTTTAGATTTAAAGATTTAAAATTTAAGATTCAAAGCGGGACGAACACCGTAATCACAGTACACATACTCGCCATCAACATCGAGCGACCCGCCGCCGTAGACATACGCTGCACCGTCCTGATCATCGCCCGGCGACCGCAACCACCACCACGAGCCTACGGCTCGTGAAGTATCGTTTGCAAACAGCTTTTCGGCTTCATCAATGCTTAACAG
>ONIC01000080.1 GCA_900317815.1 uncultured Eubacteriales bacterium
CATGGCATCAGAGAAGATTAATGCTATCGTTGAAGAAGTTGGTCAGCTCACAGTTCTTGAGCTTTCCGAGCTCGTATCCGCAATCGAGGAGAAGTTCGGCGTTTCCGCTGCAGCAGCAGTTGCAGTAGCAGCTCCGGGCGCAGGCGCAGGCGCAGCAGCAGCTGAGGAGAAGACAGAGTTTGACGTTGTTCTCAAGAATGCAGGCCCTGAGAAGATCAAGGTTATCAAGGTTGTTCGTGAGATCACAGGTCTCGGTCTTAAGGAAGCAAAGGCTCTCGTAGACGGCGCTCCGAAGACAGTTAAGGAAGCTGTAGCTAAGGACGAGGCTGAGTCCATGAAGGCTAAGCTCGAAGAGGTTAAGGCTGAGGTAGAGCTTAAGTAATCCCCGCTTAAAATCAATTCCGATAAAGGAGTACTTCGTATGAGGTGCTCCTTTTTTTGATAATGACTTTCTTTTATCCGAATCTTTAATCAGTGTCTCCTTGAGTATTGATATTATCCCTTTTTTCTGCTATAATTATCGCAATACCTTTTATCTTTTGGGGGCGCATATTATGTCAGAACAGGTTTTTCAGCAGGATCTTTCACAGGAGGAGCAGCAGGGCGGCGTTTTCCCGATCCACCTTTTAATGCGCGAAAAATGCGGGCTCCCCGATAAAGAGAAAATGCTCGCGATCATCGAAAAGCATCTCGGTGATGTAGATTGCTTTTGCTTCAGCGAAAAAAATATCGGTCTTGCCGTAAAAAAATATCCTATTGAGTGCGACGGAAAGACAGCGTTTCCTATGCTTCTGATAACCGATTGCTTTCTCAACGAAAAGCTTGAGTTTGACCCCTTGACGCGCTCTCAGATGTGGGACTGCCCCGAAAGCGAGGATATCATCGCGTCCTGTCGATACGACGTTGTCGCCGCAGATGTGTTTTCTTCTTTTATGGATTATAAGGACAGAGCCGAAATGCTGGCGGATCTTGCCGAAGCACTCGTCGAGATATATCCCTCCTGCGAAGCCGTCTATTTCGGAAACTCCGGCAAAATGTTCACGCGAAGACGTTTTCTCGGGATCGATATTCCCCGCGAAGTGCGTTTCATTTATTATGCGGTCAACGTCCGATTTGTGAATATTACCGGCAGTGACGATAAAATCGTTGACAGCCTCGGTATGTCCGCGCTTAATCTGCCCGACGTGCAGTACCATTATCACGATATCGACGCCAACGAGGTGGTCAGGCACGCATACAACTTACTGACATATATATTTGACAATGCCTGCCCGATAAAAACGGGAGATACCATAGACGGCTTGAAGGACGGCAAAATGAGCCGCGATGTGCAGTGGCGCTGCAATTTTGAAGACGCGCTGGTGCAGCCTGCAAGAACAGTAATAGATGTCAACACCCTCGAATATGCCGCAGGAGACAGATCACAGGAATAATTGATAATAATAAATACAGATCCACCGCAATTGACCAACAACTACGGTGGATTTTTTAATAAAAAATTAAAATTCTGATAAATATTCATATAATATACACAAATTGCAGTAGGAAATGTGGTAAAATGTAAATGTTGGAAACGGTAAATTCAACAATACTTGTTTAGCATCTAATTGTATTTTTATTCACTATTATATTAATCAAGATTGCGGTGATAATATGGAAGAAAAAGTTTTATCAGGTGTCTCCGGGAAAAAGCTTACCAACAAGGATTTCGAGTATATTGTCCGTGAGGACGGTACTGTATATCTGGCTAAGTACCTCGGAGAAGACAAGAAGGTGAATATACCTTCAAAGATCGACGGCCACAGCGTTACTGTTATCGGAAAGTACAGCTTCATTGGAAACGACCATATCGAGGAGGTCGAGATCCCCGACAGCGTGGAGACGATCGACCGCTTTGCGTTTGCCGATTGTCAGGCGCTCACGACAGTGAACGTGCCGCCGAGCGTTGAGACGCTGGGAAAGCACGCTTTCCTTGAGTGTACATCGCTGCACAGCCTCAATATGCCGACAGAAGCTGAGAAGAACGCATTCAGAATGGCAAAGATCCAGGCGGAGGAAGAAGCTCGTCTCAAGGCAGAGGAGGAAGAGGCAAATCAGTCGCTTATCAGCGAGGAAGAGATCGCAAAGATCAGAGCCGAAGAGGAAGCGAAGATCCGCGCCGAGGAAGAAGCAAGGATCAGAGCCGAAGAGGAAGCCAAGGCCCGCGAAGCTATGCGCGAGAAGATCAGAGCGGAGCTTCAGGCGGAGCACAAAGCAAAGGAGGCAGCCGCAGCCGAAGAAACACCCGCAGCAAGCGCACCCGCAGCAAGCGCACCCGCAGCGAGCGTTCCCACAGATAACCTTACGCCTTTGCAGAGAAGCATCGAGGAGCAGAAGCGCAGGATTGTAGCAGAGCAGAGAAACGGCACAGCGCCTTATTCGAGAAACCCGCTGACTACGCGCCGTCCGCTCAATACACAGAGTAACGAGATACCTCCCGCATCTCAGCCGTCCAGAATGACTCCGCCGAGATCGCAGCGGCCGATGAGACCTATGCCGACTACACTGAACGGCGCTCCGAGGACGCTCGATCCGCAGAGAACGAACCCGCCGAGGACATACGATTCTCAGAGGACAAATCCGCCGAGAACTCTCGATCCTCAGAGAGGAAATCCGCCGAGAACTATGCCGCCGCAGAGGATCCCGACGCCTACAACGAGAAATTCAACGCCTGCAAGACCCGCTCCGACCACTCCGACCACTCCGCCGCGCACGACGAATACATCTTCGCCGTCGTCTCAGGCTCCTGTCACGAGGTCTATATTCGGATTCAGGAAGAAGCCTGTTTACAAGCAGGAGCGTGAAGCGAGCGCAAACGAGTGGAAGTGCCCCGAGTGCGGACTTGTAAATGCAAACTACGTTACGACCTGCGCCTGCGGCTACCGTAAGCGCGCTCAGAGGAAACACGATCACGACGAATTCAGCGATTTTTAATCATTGAAACTAAGGAGCCACTGATTAAATCACGTCCTTCGGACTGAGCGACCGAAGGAAGTGCCTGTGGTGCACTCATCTTGCTTGCATCTTTTTGTCAAATTGCCCTCAAAAACCTTGAAATACGTC
>ONIC01000078.1 GCA_900317815.1 uncultured Eubacteriales bacterium
ATACGTCAGTATTACTGCGGCTTTTTTGTCCAATTTGCCACGAAATCTGACTGCGCAATTTTGGCACTCGATTTAATCAGTGTCTCCCTAACAGAATGTGTGGAGTTTTTCGAGGATCGTTCCAATGCTGCCGTAAACTTTATACGACTGCTTATTTCATAAGCTCCTTACCTGCATTCCATGCCTTGCCGACCTTTTCTGTACCGACATAATAGCCGTGCTTGAATTGGTCAAAGATAAGCGCATTAAGCTTCTCTGCTTCTACCTTATTCTTATCGTCGAGGATCGTCTCTTCCGCTTTTGTATCGACTATTTTTCCCACAACGGCATACATATTCTCGGTGTCTATGATCTCGGCAAGCTCGCACTCCATAACATAGGGGAACTCGTCGATTATCGGAGCATTGACAACATCGCTTTTTACTGCATGGTAGCCTGTCCTCTCGAATTTGTCAGGCATTTTATTACCCGTTGCGATACCGAAGAAATCTGCGGCGTCCATATGAGCCTTATCTGCAAGGCTTACCGTGAATGCTTTTGTCTTGAGAATGTTCTGAGTTGTTTTGTGATCCTCGTCAATAAAGAGAGCGATCTTGTCCTCCGCACAGATCATACCCCATGCGGCGTTCATCACATTGACCGTACCGTTTTCATCATACGCTGCGATCATAATACGCTGCGATCATAAGAACAGGCATCGGATAAACTCCGGGAAAAGATCCTAAGCTTTTTTTCATACGTGGTTACCTCTTTTCATTAATAATATAATATAATTAATCATTTGTATATCAGGCGTCGAGGTCGTAATGACCGCAGCCAATATCAGCGAACCGATCGTTTTCAAATACTTCATGATCATTCATCCATTTTATCTCAGTATATCACAAAGCGCCGCAATAAGCAACCGCTTACCGATACCACAATATGGATTTGCAAAATGACAAAATGGTAATCAGGTCATTTTTGGTAATTTGTTGACTATCATCTTGAACAGTGATATAATGTGTATAATTTATACAAAAGCTCCACGTTGAACGGGGTCTTGTGTAAAACTATTATTGATTAACAATAATAAAAATGAGGTGATTGTGAATGAAAGGCAAGAGATTTCTGAGTGTTGCTTGTGCGGCAGCTATGCTGATGTCGTTTGCGGCAGCACCTATCGGTCAGGCTCAGGCGTATGAGATTGCGGCCTTACCAAGCGCGGATACCCCCGTGATGCCGGATGCGATCAAAAACAGAGAGCCGAGAAATTACCTGATCGAGGAAACACCCGAGACTTATGGCGATTTTCTCGACGCCCACGTTCTTATCATGCCGGGCGACACGTTCGAGTACGTTGTTTTCGACAGTAAGGAAGACAAGACCGTGTGGACTGTTTCCGATGAGTATATGAGCGTCGAGGGTGATACACAGACCGAGGGCTTCGAGATCGAAGGCTCGGTGGATCTTATCGGAACGACCACAAGGACGTATAAGGAGGGAAGCGAATCCGTTACAAAAACGTGGAACACAAAATGGAAGAATAACACGAACTGCCCGCTTATCATCACAAGTGTCGCCAGCGGAAGCGGTCCGCTCGGCATACCGAATTGGGGTTATAATGGCAATAGTATCTCTGTTCAGCTTTTCAAGCCATACTATTCGATCACGTACCGATACAATGATTACGGCACCGGTACATATTGGGGCGAGCCGGAAAATCTCTTCTGGGCAGCAGGCGAGTACAGCGACCTTACGTTCCCGAGTGAATACTGGATAACGGACGTTCCCTATACAATAACCGTCCCGAAGCCGACGATGGAGCGTGAGCATTTTGAAAAATTCAGTCAATACGGCTTCGAAGCCGAAGGCAAGGTTGAAGACAAGGGCGCTTACATTGACTACACCATATGTTGGGACCCTGTAAACAATAATTGCGACTTCTGCAGCTACGGTGACCAAGAGCTGTGTGTGTATCAGACAGGCGGCAGCACCGTGACGTTCAACGGTAACGGCGGCAAGGTCAAGGGCCGTGACAAGTGGGTGCTCGAGGTGGACGATCTTGAGGGTGAATCGACTGATTACGGATATGACCTCGACGATTTTGCGCCCACGAGAGAGGGCGACGAGTTCCTCGGTTGGTGTACTAAGGAATCAGCCCTCTATGGCAGCTTCTTAACGAAGGACAGCGAAGCCGACGTTTACGAGCTTTACGGCGGCAGCGGAATCTACGGCAAGAGCATTCAGCTCTATGCAAAGTGGAAGAGCGAAACAGACGAGCTGCTTGAGAAAAACGGCTGGGAGATATACGACGACGGCACGCTCGGTCTGCTCAACTTGGAAGGTATGAATGCGTGGAGAGAAGCGTGCGAAAACGACCCCACGCTTGCACCGAAGGTGAGAGCCGTCAGAACGGGCTATAAGGATGAGGACGTAATTGTTTTCTCGCACCAGACCTTCAAGGATTGTGTAAATCTCGAAGAATTTGTCATGAAGGAAGGTCAGCAGCTCAACGGAGGAAATATTTTCGAGGGCTGCACGAACCTAAAGAAGGTTTACGTCAATTATAATACGGAAACTCAGGGCAGCATCCATTATGCTCTTAGCGAGGAAACATTTAAAGGAGCGGGCAAAGATCTTGTCGTTTACGTTCCCGAAAAGGACATCGATATGTACAATCAGATGTTCCCGACGATCTCGTATCTCTTCAATGCAGACGAGGAGGATGTTCGCTACCCGCTGACGGTAAACGGTCAGGTAGTTACGCAGAAGAATCTCACTATCCCGTGCGGCGAAGGCACAGCGACTTTCGATCCCGAAACGAGCACGCTCACGCTCGATAACGCCGATATGACAGACTCCCTGTTTGCTCATTTTATGAAAACACATTATATCGACGAGGAGGACAACTGGTTCGGCTATCAGGCGTCGGCGATAATCTCCGACCTTCCCGAGCTGAATATCGTACTCAAAGGCAAAAATGTCGTTCACACCTCGAATGGTGATCTACCGTATTTCCTGACGTCCTATCAAAACGTGAATATCACGGGCGACGGCAGTATTGAGGCGAGCTTCTACAGCGAGAATTATCTCGTGGAAGACCCTGAAACAGGCGAATCCGTTCCGAAGCCTGCAAGTACAGGTGCGCTTTACACAACGGTAGACGGCAACCTCTCGCTTGACGGAATCTCTGCCGACAGACTTTTCGCAGAGCCCAAGGGCGAGCTTACCATAAAGAACTGTACGTTCAACGGCGGCGTTTTCAGCGGAAACGGTGATCTCACTATAGAAAATACATCAATGCAGTATTTTAAGGGTGACGCCGCAGGCTTCAGTATTCCTGAAGATACGACCGTTACAATGAACGGAAAAATACTTACGATAGACGGCTGTACATTTGACAATGTGGGTGTAAATGCAGGCGAGACTGCCGAAGCACTCAGGATCAAGGACAGCACTATCCGCTTTGACGGAGCTGTTTCTGCCGCAGAATCGACAAAGCTCGAGATCAACAACTCGACGATAACGGGCTGGGCGCAGGACGGCGGCTTTACGAATGTTGCCGAGGATAACATAATCCTGACGGAGTGCGAGGTAACGCAGGGTACGCTCAAAGGGGACGGATATTTCGAGATACTCCCCGAATCGGAGATCAACAAAGACCCCGAGATCTTCTACTCCGTTTACCTTGATGATGACACATGGACAAAGGGAAGCGGCAAGGACTACACTGTGAAGATTGTCCGCGATCCGAGCGATAAGGATATTGCCTCAAAGCTTGAAGAGCTGGTTATTGACGAGGAAACGATAAAGAACGACTTCTACAGCATTTCAAATATCGACGAAATGAGCGTCAGCTTCGTGATAGACAGCGCTTTTCTCGAAACGCTGACACCTGGCAAGCATGAGATCATTCCTGTCTTTAAAGACGGAAGATGCTCGTATGCTGTCATTGTAAAGGACGGCGGCGCACAAGATACCGATATCGAGCCTGATACAGACACTGACAGTGAGATATCGAGCGATACAAATTCCGACACGGACAGCGAGATATCAAGCGACACAAATTCCGACACGGACAGTGAACCCACGAATCCGAATAAAGGAACGATCAAATTCGATGCGGGCGCATGGAACTCCGATAGGATCGCATTCTATATCTGGGACGAGACAGAGAAGGACGTTAAATTCGCAACGAAGAACGGTTGGGTAGATGAAGACCCCGACGAGAAGTATGACCTTATCGAAGGCACAAAACTCGAGGACGGCACGTTTGAATCGTTTGAATTTGAGATCCCCGACGATCATATCATATATGCGGTATTCTTCGATCCCGATAACGAAAAGCAGACGTATGACTGCATCATAACAAAGGATGCGTTGGGTGACACGGCAGAGCTGACGGGTGAATCCATTGTCTGGAACCCTGCGAACGGTTTTGCATTTGATGAAGTTAAGTTCAGAAACAGCGGACTTACAACACGTTTGTACTTTGACTGGAACGGAAATGTTATAGGCAAGCAGCTGCATCCCAATGCAAACGGCGCATTTGAAGTTGCAATACTTGTCTACGGCTTCTCAAATCATCTTGACGAAAACGGCAATTCTGTCGTTACCTTTGATAAGGTGCAGACAGCTATGAAGGCGTTCGGCGCAGATGCCGATGATGTCATGGCGCGTTATCTTACATTCGAGGGCTACGATGACAGGTACAACGAGGAATTTGCCCGTTCGGTCATTTATCCGAGCGCCGATAATGCGGGTGTTTACGGCGATATTGACGCAGACGGTCAGATCACAGCAAACGATGCACTTGCAGTTCTGCGCTCGAGTGTCGGAATGGATACCTTGGATGAGCAGCACTCCGCTCTTGCAGACATCGACGAGGACGGACAGGTCACTGCCAACGATGCGCTCGCAGTTCTGCGCTCCAGCGTAGGCATGGGCGACAGCGGCAAGATAGGTCAGAAAGCTGCCTGAAAATGAAATATATTGATTGACATCGGCGATGATGTGTTGTATAATTAATTCAGTCTGAGCAGACCGAACAGTTGCGGGTACAAATGCCGAAAGGCTGTATGCGAGGAAAGTCCGAGCTCTACAGGGCAGAATAACGGCTAACGGCCGCCGAGGGTGACCTCAGGGAAAGTGCAACAGAGATATACCGCCGATTTATCGGTAAGGGTGGAAAGGCGAGGTAAGAGCTCACCGGCGCAGGGGAGACCCTGCGGCCCTGCAAACCCTATTCAGAGCAACACCGTGGACGGACTATACGCTTGCCCGGCGTGTCCGGTGGGGGTGGCATCGAGCAGTACGGCAACGTGCTGCCAAGATAGATAACTGTTTAAAACAGAACTCGGCTTACAGGTCTGGTCTATCATTTAGTTGACAAAGGCAATCAATAAGACGCACGGGGTGACATATTCACTTCCGTGCGTCTTATTTCTTTATTATATACAGATTGTACATAATTAATTAAATTGTTTTAAGTAAATTTTAAGAAGAAAAAGTACAATATAGATAACAAAACAAGAGGAGGGACTTTAAATGCGTGTATTGATCGTTGAAGATGAGGTTTCGCTGTCCAATGCACTGAAAAAGATACTTGAACAGCAGGGGTACTTCGCAGACGCAGTCTATGACGGTGAATCGGCTGTGGAATACGCAAAAACGGTCGAATACTCTGTCATAATTCTCGATGTTATGCTTCCGAAGCTCGACGGTTTCGAGGTCGTGCGCCGACTGAGAGCTTCGCGAATAAATACTCCGATACTTATGCTCACCGCCCGCACAACTACAACAGACAAAGTCGCAGGGCTGAATTTCGGCGCCGACGATTATATGACAAAGCCATTCGAGACAGAGGAGCTTCTTGCAAGAGTGGGAGCGATGACGAGGCGGACAGGCGATGTTATCGTAGACGAGGTGAAATTCAAGGATCTGACGCTGAATACTAATTCCGCAATGCTTTCCTGCGGCGGCGAGTCGGTCCAGCTCAGCCACAAGGAGTTCGAGGTACTGAAGACATTTTTCTATAATCCGACGATGACTGTCACAACGGATACTCTCATATCAAACGTCTGGGGTATTGAGTCGGAGGCGACCGATAACAATGTAGAGGTGTATATCTCCTTTATCAGGAAAAAGCTGAAATACTTAAGATCGGCAGTATCAATTAAAAAGATACCGCGCATTGGCTATCGCCTGGAGGTGAACTGATGCTGAAGGATTACCGCAGACGCTTCATTCTCTCGAATATGGCGCTGTCGGGGCTTGTGCTTCTCGTGACGTTCGCAGTTCTGGCGTCCGCCAATATCCGGGCTGATTACAGCGAGCTTCGCAATACCATGAGTATAATCGTCAAGCCCTTTGAGTCTCAGATAGACAAGATCTTTTCTGACGAGGAGAACGATCCCGAAGTCAAAAAGTCAACGCACGATGAGCCTTCCCAGAACGATAAGCACCGCGATCACCATCACAGCGGAGCTCCGTCCGATGAAAGAGTAGCAAATGAGGTTGGCACCGATACTTACGATCTCTTCACGACTGCGATTTTTCACAAGGACTCGGGAATAGTCTCGATAATCTCTGAAGGAACTACCGTTGACAGCGAGATAATACAAAAGGCGGTCAGAGAGGTCAATCTGATCGACTCCGATTTCGGAAGGCTCAGGGAGTACGACCTTTACTACTATGCAGAGCGCACTCCGTTCGATACAAAGGTAGCACTTGTCAGTACGTCTTATATCACGATGAAAATAGTACGCACCGTGCTTTTTCTCACGGGTATATTTATTGTCCTGATGGGCTTTATCGCATGTATCAGTATAAATCTTTCCAAGGTCGCAGTCAAACCGCTTGAACAGGCGATTGAGATGGAGCGAAACTTCGTAGCGGATATATCTCACGACCTCAAAACGCCGATCACAATAGTGCTCACAAACAACAGCATACTCAAATCTAATCCTTCGATGGACTTTGAAGAGCGAAAACAGTGGATGGAAAGCACCGATGCCGCAGCCAAGAATATGATGAAGCTCGTCAACGAAATGCTGACGCTTTCATCGCTTGAATCGGTAGAGCGCAAGGTGGAGAAGGAACGTGTAAATCTTTCTATGGCAGCGGAAAAATGCCTTTTGCAGCTTGAGTCTCTTGCATACGAGCAAGATATAACCATCAAAGAGGATATCAGAGAAGACGTATTTATCGAGTCCACATCCGAATATACCGAGCGCATCTGTACGGGTCTTATCGAAAATGCTCTTAAATATGAGCCGAAGGGCGGCAGCATAGAGATCAGCGTACTGCCGTTAAAAAAGTCATCTGTCATCCGTGTGAAAAACAGCGGCAGCACGATAAGCCCCGAAGATCTGCCGCACGTCTTCGAACGCTTCTACAGAGGCGACAAGGCGCGCAGCGGCAGCGGCGGACACGGACTCGGTCTCCCGATAATCAAACAGATAACAGAGCTGATCGGCGCTGATATAACAGCCGAGAGCAACGATAACGGCACGACCTTCACAGTATATTTTACAAACGACGAATAGTGCGGCTACTAAAATGCACAACACCCGAAAGGACGGTGCAACACTTATGAAAATACTTCTTGCGGATCCCGACCGCGATCTGCTTATGTGCTATAAAAGACTGCTTGAGCTTGATAATTTCGAGGTGACGGCTGTTTTTGACGGGACTCAGGCATTTAATCTTATAAAACAGACGAGCTTTGATCTCGCAGTTATCAACAGAGATATTCCGAGAGTCGGCAGCCGTGAGCTGGTAAAACTGCTCAATGCGGCAAATACCCCGTCTATAATTCTGCTTGGTACTCGGATAACGCCGCCGATACTGCTCGACCACGTTGCGGCAAGTTCTTATCTGAGCTTCCCGTTTTTCCCTTATGAGCTTCGGCAGCGCATATCCGATATCCTGAAAAAGAAAGAGAGCGATCGGCTTTTTGTGATCGAGGATATCGAGATCGAGCCGTCAAAGTTCCGTTCGACAGACGGTACCTGCTTTACAAACGAAGAGATAGACATACTCACAGAACTTCAGCAGGGCGGAGCCTTCGAAGCGCATAAGAGGAGAATGTACATCAGCGCGATCAATAACAAATTCGAACGATTGAAAAAGAAGTCACGCATTAAATATGTGATAAATAAAGGATATAGGCTGGTGAAAGAGAATGAATAAAGTCAGAAATCAATTTGTGCGCTATGCGATGCTGTCTGTATTTGCACTGCTGACCGTGCTGCTGACGATAATCAACGGCATAAATTTCACAATGGCAGGCAACGATGCCGATATGATAACCCAGATGATCTGTGACCGACACGGCTCTCTCACCGAGCCGGGGTATGTCAAAAAGAAAAAGCCCGCTACTCCCGACTCGCCCACAAAGAAGGATAATGCGGGGAGTATGCATATGGGACCGATGGGACCCGAAGCACCCGATATGAATTCTTCGCTGCGCTATTTCACGTTTACATTCGATTATAAGGGTAATCCCGGCAGGATCGCCTATGATGTTTCTGCGGTTGATGAGAACGAGGCGCGCGAATGGGCGAGATCGCTTTCAAACGAGAGCGGAACAGGCTGGACACGCGGCACATACCGCTACAGAGTCTACAAGGAAGGTACACGTACATACGTGATAGTAATAGATCAGGGCAGGGAGTTGCTTCCTTCTTACAGAATACTTGTAACATCTGTCTTTGGAGAGCTTCTTGTACTGCTGATAAGTTACTTTATTCTGAAAATGGTCGGGAAAAGGCTTTTTGCTCCGCTTGAAGAAGCCGACCGAAAACAGAAGCGGTTCATAGCGAATATCGAGAGCGAGTTCAAGGTGCCTCTGACCGTTATAAACGCCGATACGGAGCTTATCGAAAAGGAAAGCGGCTCGTCGGACTACACCAAGTCAATAAACCGTCAGGTAAAGAAAATGACTGCGCTTGTAAAGGATATCGGAACGCTCACTATCTTTGAGGAAAACGACAAAAATATCACTATGGTAGATCTCTCGGGCTCGCTTTTATATGCGCTCGATTACCATAAAAAGCAATTCGAGGAGAAGGGTCTGACGCTTGATATGAGCGTGGAGGACGATATCGTGATAAACGGCGACGATGTGGCTGTGAAGAAGCTGATCGCGGAGCTTATCGAAAATTCTCTGAGATATTCCGAAAAGTATGCTTTCTTTGAACTGAGAAGCGAAGATGAGCGCATAATCCTGACCCAAAGAAACGGTACCAAGCTTCCTTCGGGAACGTGTGACCAGATCTTCGACCGATTTACCGTTCTTGATAACGCCGTTGACGAGGCGATCGGACTCGGTCTTTCCTTTGTCAAGGACGTAGTCAGGGAACACAACGGCCGCATAAGCGCAAAGGTCTCCGACGGCGAATTCATACTCAGGATCGCGCTCTGACGAAAGGGGTATTAAATATGACAGCACCTGCAAAACCGATCGTAGTTATGAAACGCTACGAGCTTAAATACATCTTAACGGCGGAACAGACAGCGTTTTTTAAAGAGCGCATCAAGGGTCATATGCAGGAGGACAAGTACGGGCTGTGCTCGATCGCTTCTCTGTACTATGACACCCCGAACTACAGGCTGATCAGAACATCGATCGAAAAGCCGAAATTCAAGGAGAAGATCAGGCTTCGTTCCTACGGACTTGCGACCGATTCATCTCCCGTTTATCTGGAACTCAAGCGAAAGGCTTACGGGATAGTCTACAAGCGGCGAGTCCAGTCAACTATTCCTCTCGTGAACAAATTCTTCGGCGGTGAGGGCGATATCTGCGCCGGAGGACAGATAAACCGAGAAATAACCAGATTTCGTGACTATTACAATACTCTCGTTCCCGCTTGTCTTGTAATATACGACAGGATCGCCTATTTCCAGCCCGATGGTGATCTCAGACTGACAATAGATCATGATCCTCGCTACCGCATGGACGATCTCACACTTACAAGTTCAATGGAAGGTATCTCACTTTTGCCCGAAGGCTGCACGATCCTCGAAATAAAGGTGCAGCAGGCTATGCCGCTGTGGCTGACAGAGATACTCTCCGAAGGAAAAATATACAAAACGAGTTTCTCAAAGGTAGGCACGGCATTTAAGCACCAGATGCAGAGCGTTACAGTCTGACCTGAAATAAGCAACAGAAAGGAAATACCATTATGTTTGATTCTATCTATACAACTACTGTTTCGGCAGCACAGTTTTTTATAATGTCGGCAGCGGCGCTCATATCGGGCGTGATTTACGCATGGCTGATGTCCTTCAAGATACGCTCGAAGAAGCGTTTCTTCATAGTAGCGTCTATTCTTCCGTTCATCATCGCCGCAGTTATCACATTTGTAAACGGCAATATCGGAGCGGGCGTTGCGATCGGCGGCGCATTCAGTCTTATCAGGTTCCGCTCGGCGCAGGGCTCTGCGGATGAGCTTGCGGCGATACTTATCGCTATGTCCTCCGGTATCGCATTCGGTATGGGTTACATAGGCTACGGCATCGTGATACTTCTTGCAATGTCGGTGCTGTTCTTCCTGCTTTCCTTCCTTCCGATCTTCGAGCACAAGGGTATGACGAGCGAAAAGCTCTTGAGGATCACGATCCCCGAGTCGCTCGAATATACCAATGTTTTTGACGATACATTCGATCATTATCTCAAAAGCTTTGAGAGCGAGGGTGTCAAAACAACGGGTATGGGCTCGATGTTCCGCCTGTCGTTCAAGATCAGAATGAAAGACCCCGCAGAGGAGAAGGAATTTATCGACGAGATCAGAACGAAAAACGGCAACCTGGAGATCGCCATACTACCGTATACGGAACCGCAGAACCAGCTTTGATAAAGGAGATGCTTATGAAAAAGAGATTTGCAGCAATATTCCTCGCACTCGTGGTCTCGGCATTTTCGCTGACAGGCTGTACCAAGAGTGCAGAAACATCGTCCTCGGCTGAGGATCAGTCTTCTTACGTTTTGTCGGAAGACGCGGACTCGACATCTGTTGCCGCAGATGAATACTTTGCGGAGGGTGATCTTCGTGATGTCGAGTCCGAGGAAGCAAACGCAGTTATAACCCTTTCGGGCAGCGCAGGCGAGCTTTCCGACACCACACGCGGCAGCTCGGGCAGCGATGTCACTATAACGTCAAAAGGGATCTACGAGATAACGGGAAGCAGCGAGAATGTAACTATAACCGTGAACGACAGCAATAAGTCGGGCAACGTCTATCTTGTGCTCAACGGCGTTTCTATGAATAATTCGGACGATCCCTGCATCGTGGTCGAGCAGAGCGAAAAGGTGATCATAGTATGCAAGGGCGATAACAATACGCTCAGATATACCAATGCTTCAAATACAGACGGACTTGACGGAGCTGTTTATTCGGAGGACGACATTACCCTGACGGGCAGCGGAAAGCTCAGCGTTGAGTCGGCAAAGCACGGTATTGTCTGCAAAGACGACTTCAAGCTGACAGGTTCCGAAACAAGTGTCAGCGCTGCAGGGGTAGGCGTCAAGGCAAGCGATTCCGCACGTATCGGCAGCGGAGCGCTTGAGATCAAATCAGACCATGACGGTATACAGGTAGAAAACAAGAAGGGCGACAGCTTTTTCTATATGAGCGGCGGCGCTGTTAAAGTGAGCGCAGGATACGACGGTATCGACACAGGTACATCAAGCGCCGATTTCACAGGCAGCGCAATGCTGCTCGGCGGCACACTCGATATCACCTCGGGCGGCGGAAGCGACAATTCCAAGGATGACGAAACGTCTCAGAAGGGTATCAAGTGTGACGGAGACATAACTCTCGGAGGTGTTGCGCTCAGCGTTTCAAGCGCAGACGACGCTGTCAACAGTAAAGGAAATGTTACCGTTTCGACAGGCGCAGATCTCCTGCTTTCAACAAGCGACGACGGTCTGACCGCCACGGGTGAGCTGACAATAAACGACGGAGCGCTGACGATAGACAAAAGCTATGAAGGTATAGAGGGCGCATCGGTTACAATAAACGGCGGCGCAGTCAGCGTCACTTCCTCTGATGACGGAATTAATGCGGGCGGCGGTTCCGATTCCGCGTCCGATGAGGAGTTTTCCGAGGAAAGCAGCGGTTCTGTCACGATAAACGGCGGATCTGTTTACGTCAACTCCACGGGCGACGGCATTGATTCAAATGGTTCCGTATATGTAACAGACGGTACGCTCATTATCGAGGGACCGACCGATGCGGGCAACGGCGCTATTGACAAGGGTGACGCTTCGGGTTGTACCGCAAGCATCACGGGAGGCACAGTCCTTGCGATCGGTTCTTCGGGAATGGCGATCAATTTCGATTCAGGCTCTCAGTGCTCTGCGCTCGTTTCTCTCTCGGGAAGTGAAGGCACCGAGATCGCGGTTAATGACGGCTCCGAGTTTACGTTTACAGCGAGCAAGTCTTTTGACTGCGTTGTATACTCCTCTCCCGATCTCAAGCAGGGCAGCTTCTACAAGCTGACAGCAGGCTCGTCCTCCGCAGATATCGACTTTACCTCCTCAATTTATTATTCGGACGTTCAGACGCGCGGTGGTATGCAGCCGTAAGTGAAACTGAATACCGTCAATATGTACATTCTTTCTTGGTGGCTTTTGTGCAATATTTAGATTTTTTTGTTTTTATGAAGAATATACTATACTTTTATTGCAAGTATGGTGTATAATAAACGATGGTAGTTGAATTTTTTAGGCTTTTAAAGCCGGAAAGGAAGTTATGTATATGAATAGTTCAGGTGGATCACTTTTTGGAGTTTTTGCCGTTACAATCGCGTTACTCGTTCTTTACCTCGTTGCGTTTGTAAAGATATTTCAGAAGGCAGGTAAGCCCGGCTGGCATGCGATCATACCTTATCTCAGCACATACGATATGTTTGAGTTTACATGGAGCAAGAAAATGGCAGCTATTGGTGTCGGCGTGACTTTAGCTTATTCAGTGCTTGCAGGTTCGACAACAGCGAGCGACAGTGAAGGCACATCGGCGCTCGTTGCGCTGATTAGTATTGCATACGCAGCTTTTTATTTGATCTTGATGTATAAGCTTTCCAAGAGCTTCGGTCACGGCGTAGCCTTCTTCCTCGGACTCCTTTTCCTCTCGCCGATCTTTATTCTGATTCTTGCGTTCGGCAGTTCGTCTTACTATGGACCTTCCGGGGGGTACAACGGCTACAATGCAAATCAGTACGCAGGAACGAAGACAGGCTACGGAGTACCTCAGCAGTCATACGACCCGACGCAGACCTATGGTCAGCCTCAGCAGTCTTACGATCCGACGCAGACGTATGGTCAGCCTCAGCAGTCATACGACCCGACGCAGACGTATGGTCAGCCTCAGCAGGGTTATGGACAGAACAGTAACCCTTTTGAAAACAACAACAATTACGGCAACTACCGATAATAACCACACCCCTCGAAGGAAATTTTCTTCGGGGGGATCTTTTTTCTCAATGGAAAAGTATGCAGCAGATATTGGTAAAGCAGGTTTGCGGTGTGACAGCAACGCATACAATAATCCGAGACCGCGTATATGCCTGCAGGTCGCTCGCCGGCTGATGTTGACGTGAGGAAAAAAGTCTGCTATAATATAGGCATTATATTGATTGAGGGGGATATTATGTCAGAAAAACAGAAGATCGACGCCGAGCCGATCAGAGACGCCCGCACCCTTGGCGCGCCGAAAATGATATTGCTCGGTATGCAGCACCTGTTCGCCATGTTCGGAGCAACGGTCCTTGTGCCTTTACTTACAGGACTTGATGTGTCCACAACGCTCCTTATGGCAGGTCTCGGTACGCTGCTGTTCCATTTCATCACAAAGGGAAAAGTTCCCGCGTTCCTCGGTTCGTCTTTTGCATACCTCGGCGGCTACGCTATCGTAGCTCCGCTTATCGACGGCAAACCCAACACCGAAATGCTGCCCTATGCCTGCGGAGGCGTAGTTGTTTCGGGTATCGTTTACCTGATCCTTGCGGCTCTGTTCAAAGCTTTCGGTATCAAGCGCGTTATGAAATTTTTCCCGCCCGTTGTAACAGGCTCTATGATAATCGCTATCGGACTGACGCTCGCTCCGTCCGCTATCGACAATTGTCAGACAGACTGGCTGCTCGCCGCAATTGCGATCACGCTTATCATCGTCTGCAATATCTGGGGCAAGGGAATGATAAAGATCGTGCCTATTATGATCGGTATTCTCGGATCGTACCTTGTCGCTGTCTGCCTTGGCAGAGTTGATTTCTCGGCAGTAGCGCAGAGCAAGATCGTTGCAGTTCCGATCCATACTTCGGCTATCGCAAAGTTCGATATCAGCGCGATCATCACGATCCTTCCGATAGCGCTCGCTACCGTTATGGAGCATATCGGCGATATCTCTGCTATCAGTGCGACTACAGGTGAGAATTACATCGCTGATCCCGGTCTGCACCGCACACTGATCGGTGACGGTCTTGCTACTTCGTTCTCAGCACTTTTCGGAGGTCCCGCAAATACTACATACGGCGAGAATACGGGTGTCCTCGTGCTTACCCGCATCTACGATCCGAGAGTTATTCGCATAGCAGCGATATTCTCCGTACTGCTGTCATTCTTCCCGGGTGTTTCCGCAGTTATCGCAACCGTTCCCACGGCTATCATCGGCGGTGTTTCAATCATTCTCTACGGTATGATCTCCGCTATCGGTATCCGCAACTTTGTTGAGAACAAGGTAGATCTCACAAAAAGCCGCAATGTGATAATCACAGCCGTAATGCTCGGCAGTGCGATCGGCTTCAAGTACTCCGCAGCTCAGGGCATTTCCTTCGCCGTTGCAGGAACTACGATCAGTCTTTCGGGTCTTGCAATCGCCGCTATTCTCGGTATCCTGCTCAATGCGATCCTTCCCGGTAAGGACTTCGATTTTGAAGCAGCCGACAACTCGACAGGCAGCGAAAAGCCCGCTGAAAACACAAAGAAGAATAATAAAACCCATAAGAAGAAAAAGAAATAATCTGCACCTTTTCGCCGCTTCGGACATCTTTCCGGAGCGGCTTTTTTCTGCTTTATATATATAAAATCCTCTCCGTAATTTGTTACTTTGTCACGAAAATACATCTTTGCACACTCTGCTATTGAAAAAAGACTCCATTTCTATTACAATTAAATTAAGGAGCCACTGAATAAATCACGTTCTACGAACTGAGCACTCATCTTGCTTGCATCTTTTCATCATATTGCACTCAACTCCCTTGAAATACGGCAGTATTACTGCGGTCGTTTCGTGCAATCTGCCTGAAAATCTGACGGCGCAATATGAGCACTCGCTTTAATCAGTGTCTCC
>ONIC01000073.1 GCA_900317815.1 uncultured Eubacteriales bacterium
TGAGCGAAGCGAAACGGAGGGGTACTTGAATGCCGCCCGCCTTGCTTTTTTTCCGCTCGCGGGAGCAACTGACAATTATCACAACCCGACAGCGCGCTTAGGTTTCGCATTGCTTTACGGTTTCGCGCGCGGCGGTAAAGAGGGGCGCTGCATAAACTCACCGCGCGGACCATAAAAAAAATATAAAAGCAGGCGCATTGCGGTATGGTACGGCTTGAATTACAAATTACAAAATATCTCTACACAGCGGACACTGCCCACCGCGGCACAAAAGGTAAGGCGCACAACAACCTGAGTTCGCGTATATGCCTGCGGGCGCTCGCCCGCCGCGCGGATCATATAAAAAAATAAAAAGCTGGCGCAATGCGGTATGGTACGGCTTGAATTACAAATTACAAAATATCTCTACACATCGGGCACTGCCCGCCGCGGCACAAAAGGTAGGGCGCACAACAAACTAATTTCGCGTAACGCAAAAAAACGGAGAATAAGGATCGCCTCATTCTCCGTTTATAATTACCAGTCAAGATCGTCTTCGCTGATCGTGTTGTTTTTTACCGCTCGCTTGACCTTTCTGATCTCCTTTTTCGCCTCGCTTGACGGGTGCTTTGCCTTCCACGGGATCCCGAGAACTATGCCGCAGAGCGTTCCCGCACCGTAGGAAAAGTGGAGCGCAGGGAACATCAGGAAAAGCAGCAGCTTTTTCACCGCAAAGCCTGTCGATAAGAACGAGCTTACCGTTATAACGCCGTCAAAAAGCAGATATACCATCAAAAGCAGTTCGAGCGGGCTTGCGTGGCCGCCAAATGCGAGTATCAAAAACCACACGAAGCAGAAAAGCAGCGCAAAAGGCGCATAATGCAGCACCGACAGGCACTGCGGGCAGACGAACGTCGTCAGACCTATCCAGTAGCCGTTCGCAAACTTCTGACGGATCATCGACTTGAACGACTCCCTTATGTACTGACTGGACGAAATGGACGGGCAGCATGCGAGCTTGTAGCCGCGCTTTCTCATGCGGTAATGCAGCTCGTTGTCCTCCGTTCTGCCGAGGGACTCGTTGAAGCCGCCTACCTTTTCGAAGACCTCACGCTTGTACGCCGCATGAAACAGCGATTTGAGGTACTTTTTCTCCGTCTGCTTCCTGCGGTAGCCCATGATCGAGCTGCCGAAAAGATTTTCCTCCGCCGCAAGAAGCACGTCGCTCCATTCGTCGGACTTGCGGGCTATGCACGGTCTGCCGCCGCCGACGATGTCCTCGCCGTTCTCGATCTCAGCCACGCACTGCTCGACAAAATCCTCGGGAATGCGCGCGTGTGCGTCGATCCTGATTATGATGTCTCCGAGAGCCGCTCTCAGCGCCGTGTTCCAGCCGTGCGCCTGATTGGACTTCTCCTGAGTCTGAATGCTGACCCTGAGAAAATCCTTGTTGAACCGCTCAAAGTTCGACAAAAGCGCAGGCGTGGTGTCGGTCGATCCGTTGTCCACAAATATAAGCTCGATCAGGTCGTGAGGATATGTCTGATATGTGATATCCTCGAGCAATCCGCCGATAAGCTCCTCTTCATTATATGCGATCACGCAAAGCGATACAGTCATACGTCGTTCTCCCCCTCGTCAGTTTTGTTCGCCGCTTGTTACTCCTCGTTCTTTTCAAGCGTTACCGCCTGAGCAAATGTATTCTGCGCCTGTGCGGCAGTATTTTCCGCCTGAGCAAATGTATTCTGCGATTGTACGGCAGTATTTTCCGCCTGAGCAAATGTATTCTGCGCCTGTGCGGCAGTATTTTCCGCCTGAGCAAATGTATTCTGCGCCTGTGCGGCAGTATTTTCCGCCTGAGTATTCGCTGCCTGTGAAGCCGTTTCAAGATAAGAATTAACGAGATATTTCACCGCCGTGAAGTACGAGCAGGTCATATACGGGGAAACGTAAAGCAGCGGGATCATAAAGAACGTCGATAAAAGCCACGGGACAAAGCTGACCGTGAGCTTTATGAGCTTCGAAACATTGCCCTTTGCCGCATTTGCGCCGACCTTTGACGCAGACAAGCCGTCATAATCGCAGCAGGTGAAAAGGAACATCTCGAATGCGAAGCGGTGATACCACAGAAACGCTGCGCAAAGTCCTGCCATAGCAAGCGCAACAGCCGCATAGACCATGGTCTCGCTCTCTCCCGCCGCCGCATAGACCGCAATTGCGGGAGCTTCGCAGACGAGCAGCATTCCGAGCGCCTTTATCAGCACGCCCGCCATGTAGACGACCGTTGACTTGTAGCGGCCGCTGTTCTCGAAAAACGAAAAGAGATCGTCGATCTCGGCTTCCTTTCCGCAGGCAGTGTTGCCGCAGAAGCGGGCAAAGCCGCAGTACAGCGGCGACAGAAGAATCACCGCAGCGACCGCCGCTATATGGAGCACTACGAAAAGTATGCCCTTGACAGGCTCGCTCGTGAAAAGCTCGGAGGTCTCCGTGTCTCCGATCACGGAATAAGCGCCCATGGCGACCACTCCTGCGATTATCGTGATAAAGAACGTCAGGAACATTCCCATCAGCGCCGCAGGCCACTTGCCCGACAAAGCTCTCTTTGCTTCGTTTTTTATCATCTTCTCAGCGTTCATCAATGCACTCCCCTTTTTATCTGCTGTTCATCATTCCCGCCATCGCCTCAAGGCAGATCTCGCAATGGCGGAAGAAATTCTCCTCGTTGATCGACTCATCGCAGTTATGTATGCGGGTGTCGTCGTTTTCAAAGGTAGGTCCGAAGGCAACGCCCTTTCCGCCGAGCATTCTGGCGTAAGTGCCGCCGCCCGTTGTGTAGAGCTTCGGCTCCTCGCCCATAACGCTTGCATAGGCGTCCTTGAGTATGCGGACGATCGGCGCATTTTCGTCGAGGCAAAGCGGCTTTTCGCCGTCAAGCAGTCTGACGTTCAGACCCTCGCGCGCGGCGACCTTCTTTATCTGGTAGAACACGACCTCCTCCAGGAACGAAACGGGGTATCTGATGTCGAGCACCGCCTTTGCCTCTCGCTCGGTGATGTGGACACGGCTGAGAGTGACCGTAAGCTCGCCCGAAATTGCGTCACGCATCTTTATTCCCATAGACAGGCCGTTTGTTTCCTTGCCTATGCAGTAGTTTATGAATGTGCAGAGATCTCCGACCGCATCGGTACCCATTACAGCGCATATTATCTGAGCGAGAGCAGCAGCCGCATTTTCACCCTTCTCGGGCTCGCAGGCGTGAGCGGCCTTGCCGTGTGATACGACCTTGAGTCCGTCGATCGTAAATCTGAGCTCGAATTTGCCTGCTCCCGCAGCATCTGCGAGACGCTGGAGATTGTGCTCCTCATAGTCGGAGCAGTCGAGGATAGCGAATGCGCTGTCGGGCACGACATTGTTTGCCGTGCCTGCCTCAAACTGAGTAAGCGAGGTATTGTTCGCCTTCTCCGACGAGATCTCAATGTGCATAATGCCCTTTTCGGCGCGGCATATCCCGTATTCGCTGTCGGGCGTGAAGCTCAGCTCGGGGAGCGGCTCGGACTCGAAGTAAGTCTCCATATCCTCCATGCCGATCTCCTCGCTCGTGCCGAAAACAACACGCACACGATTGCCGTTTTGTCCGCTTTCCTTCAATGCCCGCAGGCAGTAGAGAGCCGCAAGCGCAGGTCCCTTGTCGTCGCATACGCCTCTGCCGTAGAGCCTGCCGTCCTTTCTCGTCAGTGAAAACGGCTCGCACGACCAGTCAGCCCTGTTGACGGGCACGACATCGAGATGAGTCAGCACGCCGCAGAGCTTCTCTCCGTCGCCCCACTCCGCATGGCCTGCAATGCCGCCGATATTTTTTGTTCTCAGACCGAAGCTTTCAGCCTTGTCAAGCATCCATTCAAGCGCCTTTTCGGGTATTTCGTGACCCTCTGCCGAAACGGACGGAATGCTCAGAAGCTCGTCGAGATCCTTCAGGAATTCATTCCTGTAGCTGTTGAGTAGTTCTTTGTAGTTTGCCATAGTTATCTCCGTTCTTCCGAGCAGTGTGTGCGGATCATTCGCCGCCGCTCTCAGGATCGTCCGAGCTCTTCGCATCGGGCTTTGCTTCGTCCTCGCTGTCGGGTGCGTCCTGCGCCTTTGGCTGCGCGGTCTTAAGCACACTGTCGGTATCATTTATTTCTGTATTATCAATAGTATTCTCTTCGTCCCCGGAAATTGCAGGCTTCGCCTTTCTCTTTTTCATGGCGTTCGATCCGAGACGAAGGTTCTTGTATCTGTCGCCAAGCTCGCTTGACGAACCTATCGCCGCTGCTTTGTAGCTCTTTTTGAGCTTGAGTCTCGGCTTCAATTTGTTTTTCTTTTTCGATATTATAATATACACAATGAACGCAGCTATGCAGACCGCCGACACGGCAGCGCCCTCATAAAGTCCGGGCGTGCGGTAGTGAAACTCGATTTCGTTTGTCATGCCCTCTTTGACCTTCACAGCCATAAATCCGACATTGACGCACTCGATCTCGGCTTCCTCGCCGTTGACGGTTGCGCTCCAGCCGTTCTCAAACGGTACGCTGAAAAATACGAGCTTGTCGCCTGCGCCTTCCTCGACTGTGATCTGTGCCTTGAAGGAATCGGTGCCGTACTCGAACTTCTCGCAGGCGTGTTCCTTGAGCGTCTGACAATCCTTAGAATAAGTCGGGACATCGTACGTTTCCTTTGCAAGATTTGTCGTGTGGTGCATCAGATCTCCGTACTTCTCCGCCTGCTCGTCATCGAGCAGCATAGCTTTAAGCAGCAGCAGGTGACGCTGTTCAACGTCCATCGTGTCGAACTGTGTCGTTGTGATGTAGTTGTCGTACCAAAATCCGTAAGGGATATAATTCTTGTTTTCGTAGATAGCAAAGCCGTTCTGTATGCCGACATATCTGTACCCCGGCATTCTCGTCTTGTTGTCCTCGTTCTTGAAATCGTCGTCATCATCGACATAATCGAACAGGAACTTGACGGAGAGAAGGCTTCTCAGTCCGTAATACTTCGGTTCGGGACGAGATCCGACGTCTCGATCAACGCCGACAGCGGGATAAAATCTGTAGATAGATCCGGGGACCACGCTCTGGAACGCCTGTATATTCGGTATCTGCCAGTACATTCCGACGTTGTCCATCGTTTCGAAGAAGTCGGAGCGGACGTTCTGAAGCTCATGCTTGTTGAGTCCGAGATCACGTCCGTTATTGAGAACATACGGGATAACGAAATTGTCGATATCGTAGCTGTGAGATTTTCCGAGACCTATCAGATATCCCGAATACAGCACGCTGACTATTCCGACATAAGCCGTCGCCTTCAGGAAAAACTGCTTGCGGTTCTTCTTCAGAGTACGTGCCAGAAGGACCGTGCAGGCGATCGACATGAGCGCAATGGCGCAGTATATCCAGAATCTCTCGGAATACTTCTCGAGACCGATCTTGTCCAGAAGCTCGAGGTGATCGCCCTCGGTGCCGTTTGGAAGAAGTCCTATAGTCAGAGTTATAAACACAGTGATAAGCAGCGACAGACCGATCGCAGGCTGCCACTTCGTGCGGGTGCTCTCGATCGCCTTGACGGTAGCGAGCGCCATCATCAGAGTGAGCATATAGAACCATCTCGCATAATACGTCATAACGAACATCTGGAAGATCGAATTGAGTATCGGGACGAGAGTGCAGACAAAGAGGAACGGCAGCAGCTTTTTGAGCCAGCTCTTGCTCTTACTCTGCAAAAATGCGATAACTCCCGTCATGCCGAAAACAGGCAGCCACGCCGCAACGCTGCCCCACTTTGCGTTGGAGTCGGGCGTAAAGTTCGGGCGCGCGGGGATATCGGGCGGGAAGAACATTGCGGATATGATGTGCAGATATCTCTGCTCCCAGCCGTAGACAAGAGCGTCAAAGCCCTGCGGAGCGTCGTTTACTCTCGGGTTCTGCGTGACAAAAAGAACTGTCGGCAGCAGGAACACAGCCGTTGCCGCAAATCCCGTCACTACCTCGAAGGCGAGCGGCAGGAAGTCCTTTGCGGCGAGCTTGTAGCTGCCCGTGAACATTCTCAAAAACCAGTAGATGATAACGAACGCTACCATTCCGACAAAGAAGTAATAATTGACAAGGCAGGCGGAAAATACAGCGAGCGCAACCACGCCCCTGCGCTGATTGTCCATATACTCGTCTATAGCCGCAAGCAGCAGCGGGAAGAAGACGATAGCCTCGTGGAAATGGTTGAAGAATACATTATATACGGAAAATCCCGAAAATGCGTAGAGAAGACCGCCAATTACTGCGATATTCTTATCCCGTGTATATCTTCTCAGGTAGATATATCCCGTCAGAGACGCCGATCCGAATTTAAGGATAAGCAGCGGGCCCATCAGATAAGGCACTGCTCTGCTCGGGAAAGGAAGCGTCAGCCAGAAAAACGGGCTGCCGAGAAGATAGAACGTATACGACCCGATAAGGGACGAGCCTAAGTCTGTCGTGGTTGACCAGCCTAACTGACCGTTTCTGATCGCGTCGTGTACCATCTGATAAAACGGGACCTGCTGCACGTTGAAGTCGCCGTAGTACAGGAAGTAGCCGTGACCGATCACGATGTACGGTATGAAAAACGCCGCCGAAAAGAACAGACCGAGCAGGAACGCTTTATACCAGTAATGCTCGGTTCTGCCTGCGAGCTTATTCCCCATTGAACAAAACCTCCTAAAGTGTCAAAATCTCATACAGGGTTATTATACCATAGATTACAGACAAATTCACTATATTTATCTAAATTTTACATATTTGTAATTTTTACCCGTGAGAAATACGCAGCAAAAAACGCGGCGGAAAACGATCTTCCCGCCGCGCCGTGATTTATCTTCTTACAAAAAATCCGTCGTCATCGTAGCCGCTGTCCTGCGATGCGCTTTGACCGCCGTAGAA
>ONIC01000170.1 GCA_900317815.1 uncultured Eubacteriales bacterium
AGTCTGCACAAATGGCACAGACTGCTTTTGGTCACAACATAGAATATTTTTGTTTTTTGCGCTGTCTACTTGACAGGGGACAGGTCATCATTACAGCTCGCCGTTTCTGTGTTTATTTGTTTATGAAAGACATACAGAATGTCTGATAAATTACTACGATCCTTCCGATAATGGGATTGATATTCGTAATAATCAGGAGCAATATCGATAGTCCGCCAAAGCAAATATATGCAGTGTTTTGTACTATCTTAAATTCAGTGAGATCTTTTCCGAATTTCTTCAATAATAACAGTATTACTGCCGCTGTGATGCCTGCAGCCGAAAGGAGCAGTCCCAGTTTGACATTCTTTGGAAAATATTTCATTGATATGTCGCAGTGACCATCAGGAAGTTTTATCGCCATAAAAGCATTGCTGAGTACGGGTATTATTTCGGCAGGCTGTCCGTTGACTTCTGCACTCCAGCCTTCAAGGTATTCGAGCGGAAGGAAGAGATAATTGTTGCCGTTAACATCCGCTGTCATTTTTAATGTATTCTTTCCAACTTCATAAGATGTAACAGCAGAGTTTTCGTATTCGGAACAGAATTTTCGAAGCGTTTCAAGATCGAGAACTCCTACGCTCATTTTCTGCTCGTCAAACATAGTATTTCGGTCATCATTAGTGTTTATCTTGATCTCAATATCACCCGAATCAAATGTTCCGAGGTTCATTATACCGGGCAACATATATTTCGGATAAATAGTGTTTTCAATGTCGTCATAATAAGGGAACTTAACAATCTCACCGTTTACATAGATCTGGCTTTCATTGACCGAAGAATAATAAACTACGGATGGATTGTCCAGATGGATATTTATCTTGTAGGTATACTTATAATCTTTATTTTCACCGGGAGTGATGGTATCAGCTTCCGACTCAACAAATCTGATCAATTCCTTCTCGTTAGATGATAACGCTTCGTAGATCTGTTCATGATGTGAGAGCGAGGGCATATCAGGGCTATCTATCTCAGTTATATCTCTATCTGTGAGGATTCCAAAAGGCAATGAGAAATTGCAGTCGTATACTGTAAAATCGTTGATTTTCTCACCGTTTGAGTAAAGTTTATCTGAGACGGGCGCATCGGAATAGGAAATGACTTTCTTGTTGTTAAGCAGGGCATCTGAAAATGCAGTTCCGCCAGAATCTGAGTTTCCTGTGTAGGCATAGTTGTAACCAAGTTGGCATATCTCCAAAAAGTACTCAGATGAAACCTCATTGGTCCATTGTGCGATTGACGGAACTCCGAGAGTGAAAGCATAGTTTGTTCCAAGTGAAGGATTGAGCATTTTTACACGGGAAATACTGTCATTATCAAAATATGAGCTCTCTTTCAATGCAACAGCATCGGTGATTACCCTGTCTCTGGTAGCATAATAAGTATAATCATCAATTTGATTAGTTTCTTTTGGAGCGATAAAGCAAATAGAAGTTGCAGCTGCATTAACAGTTATCAATGCGAATATAAACACTTCTTTGATCCTCTTAACTCCTATGAGAATAATACCGATATAAGCCGCAACGCTTAGAAAATACGCAAGTGAAGCCATTGGAACAGAACCTGAAACCATATGAATTCCGTACCTTGTAAATTTCAGATCATATTTGATCAGAAAGAATATACTGGCCGCGGTGAATAGAGCAGTTAAGACTGTAATAATTCTTCTCCGCATATTTGCTTGTTTCTCTCCTGCTTTTTTTGTCTCAAGAGAGATCAGTTCCTTTGAGTTAACATACTGATAAGCAGCAAGCTCTAGTGCAGCGAATGTCAGCATAAAGCCATTGCGGAAAGGAAAGTGTACATAAGAACCCATGTGCCAGACAAGAAGTGTTCCTTCGAAGAGAATAGGCATTAGCATTAAAACAAATATATAGGCTCTGAACAGGAATTCCTTTGGAGGTTTACGCTTTTTTACGATACAGCTTATAGTTGCTATTATAAGAAATGCCAATGCAAGACCTGTATTAAATATCATGAATGCCTTATGACTAAAAAATTCGTTTTGCCCTGAACTCAGAATGTTTGCAAGCGACGTGTTTGATGCAATACTTGTCCTCGTCGTCTGAGTCCATTTCATTATCGGAGTCAAAAAGCATATTCCCGAAATTGCAATTCCCGTAAATGTGTAAATGCCAAGCCTTGAAGCAAATCTTTTTCGCTCGTTGGCATCATTGAGCTGCAGCATAAGTCCGAATGCATAGAATACAACGAACATCATTGTCATGATTCCAAGATATGCGCCGGTTATAAACTGTATTATCACAGTGAGTATGAATGGAATAGGATTTTTATTCTTATATAGGTACCGAAGTGCCAAAATCATCAGAGGAAGAATAATAAATGAGTCAAGGAAGAAGATATTGGTATAGTATTGTACTACATATCCGGAAAGCGTATACATTAGGCAAAGTGCTGTGTGTATGAAAAGAGGCAAATCATAGTTCTTTCGTGTGTAAAGTGCAATAGTGAAAGAACCGAGGAGTACCTTTATCATGAAGAAAAAGGTCATAAAATTTAGTATATGCTCTGAGCCTACAAAGAATGTTATCCAACTGAAGGGATTTACAGAATAACCGGAGAAAGCACTCGACATATCAGTTCCGGCGCCAGAAAGCCAAGAAAAGATCAGAGAATCGTTGCCGTGAAGGATCTCTTGATTTCTTGCGTACATAGGTATGTACTGCTGTGACATATCATAATAAGAAATGTTAGAATTTCCGAAGGGGAAAACTCCCTTTACTACAAATGTTACGATAAGTATCACAAGCGTTATAAGCGGAGGAAGCCAATAATAGGCGCTTTTTTTTGTTTTACTCATGTTGTCATTCTCCTTGCTCACTGTTTCTTACCGAAAAAACTGTAAACGGCTTCGATAACCTGTTTACGATCGGCATCACTTAATCTATAATAAAGCGGAAGTCTTACAAGCCTTTCGCTTTCTTTAGTTGTGTATATGTCCGTGCCATGGAATCTGCCGTATTTTAATCCGGCAGCGGCAGAATGAAGCGGAACATAATGGAAGACAGTGCCAACTTCATTATTTTTCATGTGTGAAATAAAGGCTGTTCTTTGTTCCAGATCTTTCAGCTTTACAAAGAATATATGAGCGTTATGGACACAACCCTTAGGAACGACTGGCAGTTCAAGCAACCCTTCTTCTTCAAGCGGCTTGAAAGCTTTATAGTATTCATTGTATGTATCCATTCTGTTGTCATAAATTTCTTTTGCGGCGAGCAGTTGTGGATAAAGATATGCACTGTTGAGCTCGCTCGGAAGATAGCTGCTTCCGAAATCCACCCATGAATACTTGTCAATTTCTCCTCTGAAAAACTTTGATCTGTTCGTACCTTTTTCTCTCAGTATTTCAGCGCGCTCATTGTTAGAACTATCACGAATGATTACAGCTCCGCCTTCACCCATAGTGTAGTTTTTCGTCTCGTGAAACGAGAAGCACCCGAAATCTCCTATCGTGCCGAGTGCTTTTCCTTTGTAACTGCTCATAACGCCTTGAGCCGCATCCTCGATCACCTTTAGTCCATATCGTTTTGCGATATCCATTATAGTATCCATTTCACAGGATACTCCCGCATAATGAACAGCAGCGATCGCTTTTGTTTTTTCTGTAATTGCAGGTTCAATAAGCTTTTCATCCATATTCATGGTGTCGGGTCTGATATCAATGAAAACGGGAACAGCGCCGCGCATTACTACAGCGTTTGCGGTACTCGAAAATGTATAGCTTGGCATTATTACCTCGTCGCCTTCTTTGAGGTCGCATAGGATAGCGGCCATGTCAAGAGCCGAGCTTCCGCTGGTTGTAAGAAGTACCTTGTTTGCTCCTGTCTGTTCTATAAGTTTTTCTGTGCATAATTTAGTAAATCGACCGTCACCTGAAATATGCTGTGATTCAATTGCCTGCCTTATATACTCTAAACTATCATCGAGAAAAACAGGTTTATTAAAAAATACCATTTTTTCCCCTCCGTTGCTTGATTGGGTCTTAAACCGTTTCCATTTTATTATATCACCATACAATAAATAAAGCAATATTTGACAAGCAAGTTTTTGTTATATTTGCTGTAATGAATAAGAGATCCGGCATTAAAAATTTTTGTAAGTGTCATTGACTGACAAAGATGTGAGGTATATAATGTTTAAAGGAATAAAAGATTAATGTGGAGACACGGAGGTACTTATGGGAAGAGACCATGTCTACAGAGATGTTGTAAAACGATATATAGCCCTGAATCTTGTATTTTTGATTTATTCGTTTTGCAGTGTGTGCAGCAAATCAGCGGCTTTGAGTAGCTTTTTAAGTCTGAAATTTTTCTTGTTTTATGGGTTGGAAATCGCTTTACTCGGTTTTTATGCTATCGCATGGCAGCAGGTCATAAAACATATGCCACTGACAGTTGCATTTTCCAATAAAGGGATCACTGTTCTTTGGGCGATGCTTTGGGGGCGCATTTTTTTTGGCGAACCTATCACGCTAAAAAAAATAATCGGCATTTTAATCGTTGTTTCCGGAATAGTATTGTTTTCGAACGCAGGTGAATCTGATGAATAAGACGGTTATACTATATTCACTTATTTTGTTGACATCGGTTTTTATAAGCTCTATCGCTCAGGTACTACTAAAGATCAGTTCGGAAAAGAAATATGATTCCGTCATAAAGGAGTACCTGAATTTTCGTGTTGTCTTTGCTTATGGGATATTTTTTGGCGCAACACTGTTATCTATTTTAGCGTATAAAGGAATACCGATGACGCTCGGAACGGTGCTTGACTGCACGAGCTACATATTTGTTACGGTATTTGGCGTAATCATTTTCCGAGAGAAGATTAATAAGAAAAAAATTGCTGCCTTAGCTCTAATTATAATAGGGATAATTGTATTTTCAATATAATAAATAAATAATATAATAGAATAACCGCTGCTTCATAAACTGTGCAGCGGTTTTTGCTATTATTCGTCGTAACTGTCAAGAAAATTATGAAACTTTCCCTTTGATTTATAACCGGGAAAAGTATCGAGATGAACAAGATGAAGGCTGTTGAATATACTTTTCTCGATGTTTGGATTTGTTTTTTTCAGCTCTTTAAGCAAGACCTTTACTTCCTGTCTTTTACTGGCTCCGATACCGTCGTGAGAGCTTGCATTGTTTTCCGTAAATCGGCAGGCGCATTGCAGGAATTCAAGCTCGTTATAGTTTTTCCATGAGATGATAGAGTCCTCGTGAACACAGTAAAGAGGTCTTATCAGTTCCATGCCTTCATAATTAGTACTGTGGAGTTTGGGCATCATTCCCTGGAGCTGTGATCCGTAAAACATCGCCATGACAGTAGTTTCGATAACATCTGAGAAATGATGTCCGAGAGCGATCTTGGTACAGCCGAGCTTTTTGGCATTGCTGTAAAGATGTCCGCGTCTCATTTTTGCGCACAGATAACATGGATATCGTTCAGCACTGTTTGCTGCATCAAAGACATTTGTTTCAAATATCTTTATCGGAAGTTCGAGAATTTCTGCGTTATATCGGATCTTTGCGAGATTTTCGGGATTGTATCCCGGATCCATGACAAGATATTCAAGTTCGAATGGAAACTCGCTGTATCTTTGCAGCATTCTCATGAGAACAGCCAATAGCATTGAATCCTTGCCGCCTGAGATGCATACGGCAATCCTGTCGTTTTCTTTTATAAGTTCATATTTTTTTACAGCTTCAATAAACGGATTCCAGATAGTCTTTCTGAATTTCTTATTTATACTCCGCTCTACAAGCTGATATGTTTTTAATTCTCTGCGCATATCCATCAATTGTTTTCGTCGAAAAATGCGATAGCTTCGTCAAGATCAATGGACGAAAGATCTTCGTCTTCATCACTGTCGTCATTTTCATCCGTCGTCTTCTCAATCGCTTTTTCTTCAACATCATCAGAGTCCTTAATGTCGTCCGGATCTGCCTTGTGTTTTATGTCAGGTCTCTCTTTTTCTAATTTTTCCATGAGTATTGCTGCGTATTTTAGAGCAAAAGCATTGACTCTTTCATCGTGACGTCTGTAAAGTATCACAAGTATGAATCCTGCGAGAATTACAAGAAATGTGATAAACAGACCTCGTCCTTTCAGGCTTGAGAAAGTAAATTTGTGCTTTACGGGGAAACGAATGGAATCTGCGGCTGCCTTTAATATAGCAAGCTCGTTGTCGTTTATATTGTCATTCTCAGAAATGATCCTGACCGTGATATCATTACCGTTGTATACAGTGTAGTAATCACAGTAAAAAAATCTTCCCGAGGCGTTGTTCAGTGTTCTCGAAGAGAAAAAGAATGTAGATTTGCCGTTATTATAGATACTGCTTTCAACGATGTCCTCTTGTGAAGAATACTTCTGAAGCAGCTTATTCTGTTTCTTTTCGCTTAGTTTCGAAAGATTTTTAACGCCACTCTCATTGTCAGTTGCTATGATTTCTATACCATAATGGTTTCTGACGCTCTTTCCGTACAGCAGCGCACTGTCGTCACGCATCTTTGTCATGGTACTGATGTAGTCGAAGGTACCGTCCTGGAAAAGCTCATCATTTTTCTTTACGCTGCTTGTAATAACTGATACATCCGATGGAATATCGATGGTCATTACAAGTTCGGCCACCTCGTACGGAACAGTGTTTTCTTCCGCAGCTGCTGTAAAGCAGGGGAGAGCGAGTAGTGTGATAATTAATGAAAGTGTGATCGCAAGCAGCTTTGATTTTTTATCGGTCAAAATATAAACCTCCTGACTAAGTGCTTTTCTAATTATAGTTCTTTTCTTAAAAAAACGCAATATTTTTCGGTGAATTTGTCTTTTTCTGGTGCCGGGATTAAATGTCTTTAATGCTTTAAATTGGCTCTATAATGCCATTAAATTAGTTTTTTAAGAGTTTTTATTGTTTTTATTGATTATTCACAAAAAAATGAAACACAATTTAGAATTTACGTTACTTGCTTTTTTTCTTATTAAACTATATAATATTTATAATAGGAAGTGTATTCGCAATCAGACAAGAAAAAATGACCAAATAGTACCGGAAAAATGTACAAGGAGATGAGCCTATGCGTTTAAGAAAGCAATCACTTGGTGACCGCAACTTGGTTGGTGCAAGGGTGGAAGCCGCCAGAAAAAAGAAGGGCATGAAGCAGAAGGAACTTCTGGCTCAGTTGCAGGTACGTGGTGTCGATATGAACGCGTCCGGACTTTCCAAACTGGAAGGACAGATTCGTTATGTTACCGACGTAGAGCTTGTGGCTTTATCGGATATCCTTGAAGTTTCTGTAAACTATCTGTTGGGTAGGGAAGAAAAATGATTCCCAAGAAGTTTTGATCAAAGCAGGCTTTTCAGTCTGCTTTATTTTTTTGCCCTTTGAATTTCCAATCGTTGATCTTATCGCCTTTGACCATAAAGCTTTTCACGGATCTTTCGGCAAGCGGTGTGTCTACGTATGAGTCTGAGTAGAACTCATCTATTACGGAATTTCCGAATTTCTCTTCAAAGCGACGGACTTTTTCTTTTCCGTGGCAATTGATACCTGTGTATTTACCGCTTTTTTTGTCAACTCTTGATGCCATCAGATAATTAATCCCTATCTTTCTGCATATTGGCTCTAGCAGGAACTCAGGAGATGCGGAGATTATAACATCATCGCTCTTATGGTGTTCGAGATAGAACGGCTTTATCTTATCGCAGTGAGTTTCCCAGAAATCGTGAAGATCCTTTTCAATATCGACCTCAAGCAAGAACTCATACATTTTTTCCTTGAATTGCGTCTTTGTTTTGATGCGCAAAAGATATAGAATAAAATAGAACGCTGTCTTAGGGAAATGCGCAACGATCTTAGGGTGACGTTTCAGGCAGAAAACGTAAAAATCCGATGTGCTGTCATTATAATATATAGTTTTGTCAAAATCGTAGACGTTCAATTTCATTCTCCTTTGATATTATCCTGCAACTTATTCTAACAGATTACGCCTTTTTCGTCAAGGATAACATTACACAAAAAACGGGAATCGACGTGCTGCCGTTCCCGTTTTTTGATGCACATTATCAGACAGTTCCAAATCTCAAAAAATCCTCGACGACTTGTTCGAGATGTACAAGCTCAAGCTGTTCTTTGTTGAATAGCTCGACGCAGTACTTTGCATCACTATAGTTCAAGAAAACATCGTGAAGAATTATTGCTGTTTTATTATTTTCGCATGCTCTGATCCCATAACCGATTGTCTGATCCTTCTCTCTGATCAATTCATAATTGACCATTATTTTCACCTCCATGATATTGCAATGGTATTATAGCATAAAGAAAGTGAAAATTGTGTCGGATCTGCTAAACGGTCGTTCTCAGCTGCTAAATTGTCAAATTAGAACAAAAATTCGATTAAAAAATCGAACAAATATCGAACAAGAATAGGGGAGAAAAAGAACAAAAAGGTTAGGACTCTTTCTGTTTTACTCCGGACAGCGGATTAGAATTAATAGCCTGTTCCATTTGTTTTTCGGATAAATGGGTATAGATTTCGGTAGTTCCAAGGTTTTCATGTCCGAGGATCTCTTTCAAGATACGAATATCAACACCGCCGTACTGATACATCAGAGTAGCTGCGGTGTGGCGAAGTTTGTGAACAGAATAGCCCTGACCGCCAAGCCCGATCTTATCCAGATACTTATTAACAAGCTTTTGGACCATACTTGGACTGATCCTGTTGAGATTTCGGCTTATAAACAGTGCATATTTATCTTTGACACCATCGACAGGACGAACCCTCATATATGCTTCGAATGCATCTAAACATGCTTTGTTTAAAAAAACGGTACGTTCTTTGTTGCCTTTACCGATTATGCGAAGCTTTCCGTCGTGAATGCTGTTATAGTTGATCGAGCAAAGCTCTGAAAGACGCATACCGCAGTTAAGGAAGAAAACGAGTATGCAGTAGTCACGCTCTTTGTATTCGCCGTCCACAGCGTTTAACAGCGCATAGCATTGTTCAAGCGAAAGATACTTTGGCAGACGTTTACCAACTTTCGGACTTTCAAGTCCTTCAAGAGGATTTGACTCTAAGACCATCTTTTTGTTTGTAAGATACTTGAAAAATGTTGATAGCGCGGAGACCTTACGACTTCGCGCAGCTGCGGAATTGCTGCGTTCTCGCTGCAAAAAAAGCATAAAGCCGTAACCATCGTCAAGCGTTAGTGTTTTAATCAGATCAAGATCAACATCATCAATATTGATATCTGAAAACTCTGTATCGGCGGAAACAAGCTTGCGCGATCTTTTAATGTATCTGAAAAACGTACGAAGATCACGGTAATACTCATTAATAGTGTTTTCCGATTTTCCTTTAACTGTACTCATATAAATTAGATAATTCCTGATGATCTCAGGAGCTTCATCGTAACAGTTCATACTATAATCACGCTTGAAAATAAGGATTCCCCTTCCCTCAATTCCGCAAAATATTCATTTTGCGGAATTGGTCTGACGATTTTCAAGCTCTCCTTTCTTCTGTGCAAATATACTAAATATCCGCCGTAAAAGTGCGGCGGATATCAATTTAGTCTTTTTCATGAGAGCGTATGATAAGGCGTTCATCATTACTGTAGGTTATCACGCTTTGAACAATTCCTATACATAGCATGATCCCAAGCACCGAAGTACCGCCGGCACTGAAAAACGGCAATGTTACTCCGACTACAGGCAAAAATCCGAGTACCATTCCAAGATTTATCGCAACTTGTGAAAGCAGTAATGCAAATACTCCAATGCAGAGATTCTGACCGAATTCGTCACGTGCATTTGCGGATTTATAGAATATCCTGAATAGCAGCGCGATGAATAACAGCAGCACTATGCAGCAGCCAATAAATCCGAGTTCTTCTCCAATAACCGTGAATATAAAGTCATTCTCCTGCTCGGGCACGATCGCGTATCCGACTCTCTGACCTTTAAAGAGTCCTGCGCCGGTGTATCCGCCCGATGAGATCGAAAGCTTCGCTTGATATTGTTGCCAGCCGTAAACGGACTTAGCATTTTCATCAAGATCTACAAGCACAAGAAATCTGTTTCTTTGGTCATCGTTTAAGATTTTTGTCCACACGAACGGCGCTGCCAGTCCAATGGCCATAAGCGTTATCAGATAGTATCTTACCTGAACTCCCGCAGCAAATGTCATTATAACAAATATCATTGCAAATATGAGTGCTGAACCATCGTCGCCCTGAATATGAATAAGCAATACGGGAAGTGCGCCGTGAACCGCAAGGATACAAATATGTGGGAACGATCTGATGAGACCATTTTTCATAAGTTCTGCAAGATGAACCGAAAGCGTTATTATAAAGCAAATCTTTACTATTTCTGAGGGTTGGAGTGAGTAACCTCCCACGTTTATCCATGCCGTGTCATCAGTACCCTCTACCCTCGTTCCGAATGCAAATACAAGCCCGATAAGAGCAAACCCTGCAAGAGCGGCGAGCCACCATACTTTTTTTATATACTTATAATCTATGCATGAGAGAACAACAGCTCCTACCGAACCTAACGCAAGTGCGATCGACTGTGTTCTTAAAAAGTTGTAGTTACCCGCTCTTTGCATACTTGCAATGATCAGAAGGCTCATCGCATTTAGTGCGATAACAATCAGCCACAAAAACTTGTCGGTAAATCTGAAATACTCAGAGACCTTATCTATTATAAATCGCATTTTTAACTCCTGTTTTCGGATTTCTTACTTTCTATTATATAAGACATTTTTGTTATAATCAAGTCTAAAAATTAAAAAATTGAAATAAAAAACGTAATTTTATGTAATAATTCTCTTAATAAAAAATTTTCAAAAAACACTTGACAAAAATAAGAAATAGTTGTAAAATAATTGTGTTGTCTGTGATACAATTTGCTAGTATGGCTCAGTTGGTAGAGCAGCGCATTCGTAATGCGCAGGTCGTCGGTTCGAGTCCGACTACTAGCTCTTTGATTCCTGATAAGATCCTGTATCTTATCGGGAATTTTTTTTAATTTTTGTTATACAGCTACTGTAATGTGATCATAAAATCTCTTATGGAGGTTGCATTTTTTTATATTATTTTACGAAAAACACTTCAAAAATAGTTCTAAACGTGTTATTATTGATATAATATCAATTATAATTTCAAGAAAGGAGAACGATATGAATGAATAAAAAAATCTTTGATCTGTTTTCAAGGTCATTCGGATACTCCCCCACTATTACAGCATTTGCACCCGGACGGGTAAATCTTATCGGAGAGCATACCGATTATAACGGTGGTCACGTGTTTCCTTGTGCGATTGATTTAGGCATTACTGGAGCGGCTGCTATCAGATCCGACAGAACAATACGTCTTATCTCGGAGAATTTTCCTGAGACCGGTATAATTGAAGCTTCGCTTGATGAAATGATACCGTCACATCGTTGGAGTGATTACCCGATAGGCGTTATCAAGAGCTTTTCTGAAACTATCGAAGAAGTGACCTGCGGATTTGACTTTGCTTTTTCAGGTAACCTCCCTGACGGAGCAGGACTGTCATCATCAGCAGCTCTCGAAGTTCTGACAGGCTTTCTTGTTCGTGAACTGCTGGAAAATGAAAACGTTTCCAACGAACAGCTTGCGCTGATCGGTCAACATTCCGAAAATCAATTTATTGGTGTAAAATGTGGTATTATGGATCAATTTGCCAGTGCGATGGGAAAAGAAGATCATGCAATTCTTCTCAATAGTGACACTCTCAAATTTGAGTATGCTCCTATCCCCTGTTCCGATGCTGCGATTGTAATAATAAACAGCGGAGTGAAGCATTCTCTTGCATCATCAGCGTATAATCAACGTCGGGATGAATGTCAACAGGCATTGACCGCACTTCAAAAAGAGCTTGATGTGATGTCTCTGTGCGGTTTATCTATGAAGCAGTTAAATGAGCATCTACACCTGATAGATAACGAAATAGTCCGACGCAGAGTTTTACATGCGGTCAGTGAGAACGAGCGCACCCTTGCTGCTGCAAAGGCGCTCGAAAAGGGCGATATCGTTGAGTTTGGAAGACTTATGCTTGAGTCTCACTATTCACTTAGGGATGATTACGAAGTTTCTTGTAAAGAGCTTGATTTCCTTGTCGATACCGCTCGGAAACATACGGGAGTTTACGGCTCAAGAATGACAGGCGGCGGTTTCGGAGGCTGTACGGTAAATCTTATAAGACCGTATGCAGCAGAGAGCTTTATTTCAGCTATCAACTCGGCATATAAGAAAGAGTATGGTATTGAAGCGAAAGCTTACATTGTCCGTGCAGGGAGCGGCGTATGCCGTATTGATGAATGTGAGGTGTAATTATGATATATAATGCCGTTGACAGGCTCGTTCGATATGGATTGGACAAGGAGCTTATACCTGATTGTGAGGCAGTTTATTCGAGAAATCTCATCCTTGAGGTGATTGGAGAGACTGAGTATTATCCGTCCGATTGCAGCGGTTCAAGAGACCTTCCCGACATTTTGAAGGAACTTACCGATTTTGCGACCGAAAATGGTCTTATCGAGAATACAGGTGAAAACAGGGATATATTTGATACAAAGCTTATGAATTGTATCACACCACGCCCTGTGCAGGTCATGGAACAATTCTTTAAGTTGTACAATGAAGATCCAAAAGCTGCTACGGATCATTTCTATAAGTTCAGTCAGGATACAAACTATATCAGACGAGACAGAATAAAGAAAGATCGCAGGTGGACGATCGAGACAGAATACGGGACACTCGATATTACGATCAATTTGTCAAAGCCCGAGAAAGACCCAAAGGATATCGCAGCTGCTTTGAAAAGTACATCTGCGGCATATCCGAAGTGTCAGCTTTGTTTGGAGAATGTGGGATACTCGGGACGTATTGGCCATCCCGCCAGAATGAATCATCGCGTGATATCGCTCGATCTTTGCGGTGAAAAATGGAGCTTCCAGTATTCTCCGTATGTATATTACAACGAGCATTGTATAGTGTTCAATAATGAGCATACTCCGATGAAGATAAGCAGGCGTTCATTTGAGCGGCTTTTTGATTTCGAAAGGCAATTCCCGCATTACTTTATAGGATCAAACGCAGATCTGCCTATAGTTGGCGGTTCGATCCTTACTCATGATCACTTTCAGGGCGGAAATTACACATTCGCTATGGAGAAAGCCCCGATAGAAAAGGAGTTTAAGGTAAAAGGCTTTGAAGATATCAAATGCGGTCGAGTAAAGTGGCCTTTATCGGTAATACGTCTTCGCGGAAGCGACTGCTCGAGACTCACAGAGCTTGCGTCGCATATTCTTGACCGCTGGAGAGAGTATACCGACGAATCTGCAATGATCTTTGCCGTAACAGATTCTCAACCGCATAATACGATAACTCCTATAGCACGCAGACGCGGAGATGATTTCGAAATAGATCTCTGTCTGAGAAATAATCTAACAACTGCGGAACATCCTCTCGGACTATATCATCCGCACGCAGAGCGTCATCATATAAAAAAGGAGAATATCGGACTGATAGAGGTTATGGGACTTGCGGTCCTGCCTTCGAGACTCAACAAGGAGCTTACGCTTATGGAAGAGTGTATCTTAAACGGAGACACTATTGAGTCTCACGATGAGATCAAAAAACACGCCGAGTGGGCGGCAGCATTTGTTCCCTCTTTGCAGGGCGCCGATCGTTCCGTTATCAGATCAACACTTGAACAGGAGGTCGGAAAAGTTTTTGCCAAGGTTCTTGAAGACGCAGGTGTCTTTAAACGTACCGAAGAAGGCTTTGCTGCATTCGACAGATTCATTGAAACATTGTAAATAACATGAAAAAAGAGCTGCCCTTGACTGAAGCAGCTCTTTTTGTTTTTATTCAACAGCTTCCATCAAATACATTCTCGATGCAAAATCAGGGAACATTCTTACATTATCGTTGAAACCTGTACCGGAGAAACCGGGTTTGAGTGCAATTCCGCTGTTCATAAGAACCTCTCCTGATACTGTGTATATTTCCTCCTCCCCATTCATTTTTACAGCCTTTGCGATCACATTGTGAACAAGCGAATCTTGACGTACATGGATCGGAGCCATTGTGTTGATAAGACTTCCGAATAGTTTGACGTTGACACGCGACGGTATATTTGAAAACTTGTAGGTAAGTTTTGGGTCAAGTCCCGTTGGTGTAAATCTTTCAGATTGAGTATTAGGATTTACGAGTTCCTGAACAATAACTCCGACTGCACGTTTTTTATCCTTTGATACGCAGCACCATTCGTGTATATTTCCGCTGCGTAACCTGTAGAATTGTCCGTATTGGAAAACATCACGCCATTCCTTGTAGATCTCTATCTGCTTTATTATCTGCTGCTTCTGCTCGGAGTTGAGATCACGCACATCGCACTCGTAGCCGAGAGCGCCGAATGCCGCAACATTAAAGCGTGTTTCGAGAGGCGTTTCGCGAAGTGTCTGATGATTGGGGCTCGCTGCAACGTGAGCGCCTACACAGCATTGCGGATATCCGTAACTGTATCCCTCCTGAATGTGCGATCGGCTTATTGCGTCCGTATTGTCGCTTGCCCAGATCTGTGGAAAATAACAAAGAATACCGAGATCAAAGCGGTTGCCGCCAGAAGCGCAGCCCTCAAAGAGAATTTTTGGAAACCTTTCGGTAAGCCTTTTCATCATACGGTACAGCCCACATATATACCTATGAGCAGTCTCTCCTTGATTTTCGGGCGAAAGATACGGAGAATATACGTCGGAAAAAATCCTGTTCATATCCCACTTTACATACGATATCTCTCCTGATGAGAAAACTTCAGTCATTTTTTCCGTGATATAATTAACAACTTTCGGATTGGCGAGATCAAGTACTCGCTGATTACGTCCTTCGGAGTGCAGCTTATTCGGAACAGACATCACCCAGTCGGGATATTTTTTATAAAGTTCACTTTCCGTGTTTACCATTTCAGGCTCTACCCAAATACCGAAGCGAACACCGCAGTCTGTTATTTTTTGGGAAAGCGCAGAAAGTCCTTTTGGAAGTTTTTTTGCTGACGGATCCCAGTCACCGAGAGAGTGGCTGTCATCATCGCGTTTTGCAAACCATCCATCGTCCATTACAAAAAGTTCTATTCCAAGATCTTTTCCGGTTTTCGCAAGTGAAATTAGACTTGATTCCGAAATATTGAAATAGCAAGCTTCCCAACTGTTGAGAAGGATTGGCCGCGCCTTGCGCTTCCATTCTCCTCTCAGTATATGCTCGCGTACAAACTCATGCATATTTCTGCTTTGTCCCGAAAAACCGCTTGCGGAGTATGTCATGACCGCCTCAGGCGCTTCAAATGACTTTCCGGCGTTTAATATGTAACGAAATCCTTGCGGCTGAATACCGCTGACTATACGAGTCTTTCCGAAAGCGTTGACCTCAACGGCAGAGGAATGATTGCCGCTGTAAATAAGATTGAAACCATAGCAATCTCCGGCAGTCTCGGTAGTATTCTCTGTATGTACCATGAAAAACGGATTGGCTCTGCTCGAGGAACAGCCTGCCCTTGACTCGGATACATATTTTCCGCTGTGGAGAGTGAGCGTTGATTTATTCATTTCTCTCGCCCATGCACCATGGAACGACGTTACTGATGTTCCACAAGTGGACAGGTCAAGCTGCAAACTCATCAGTCTTTCAAGTTCGATCTTTTCTTTTCCGTTGTTTGTCAGCTTGGCGCTCCGAGTTATAACGTCACATTCGGGATACGAAACGTAATGAAGCTCGAGAGTTAAGTCATCATGCTTGAGCTTTATGCAAAGATGCTCATACTTTCCGTTTTCACTGTACGATCCGGGAAGAGTGTCAAATTCAGGCTTGAACGAGTCTATCTTGTATGATGCGTATTTAAAATCCAATGTTCGGCATCCGTCGGAAGATACTGCCTCTATAAAAGGTTCTCTTATATCGCCGTGACCGAGCGAGGATATCTCGTAACAGACATCCTCGGGTATCTCTGTCGGGAACTCCTTTGAATATACGATAACATTGCCAAGTTCGAATTCTCGTTTTTCTCGGAACACTTCGAGGCGGTCTGTTTTTTCTATCTGCACTTTACTGCCGTAGTAGAGATGCTCGAGATGTCCCGAAGGCATTACTGCAAAAATGTAAGTTGTTTTATCTGTGTCGATCACAAATGCCGGGCGTTTTCCGTCAAGCTTTCTTATCATTTCCATCACCTTGCATTTCGGCGACCTGTTTTGAGATCTCCGCTATTTTGTCATCATTCAGAATGAATCTTTTCTTAAACCAGAATATTGCGATGAATAAGCCTGCGATCGGAATCAGAGCCATAGTCATTCTAAGTCCTATCTTTGCGCTCTGAGATACAGCAAGCGAGAAGTCGATTGTTTGCTCAGCCTCTGTAGTAGCCTCGTTGCTGAGATTGTTAATCTGAAGGCAAAGAGACGCTGCAAATGCGGCGATACCTGAAGCAAGCTTGACAACAAAGGTCTGCATCGAGAAGATAACACTCTCATCTCGTCTTTTGTTTTTGAGATACCCGTAATCGACGGTGTTTGCAAGGAATACCGTTGTGAGAATGTTCATAATTCCGCTTGCGGCAAAGATCAGGAAACCCGGAATGAAGAGAATGAACACATTGCTCATATTCGTGAACGCAAGAACAAGCAGAACCGCATAACCGATTATAGCCGATGACAGTCCTATATAGAATATCTTGGTGTTTGAGAACCAGCGTCTGAGCAGCGGATAGAGTATCATCATTGACAGCACCTGCATTGCTCCGCCGAACATATTAAACAAGGTGTAACTGTTATACCAGCCTTCACCGCCAAAATCATATTTAAAGAAGTAGATGACAAGATTTGACGTTATGTAAATAGCGCAGTTGATCAGTACAATTGCAACTACAACGGTGAGCGCCTGATCGTTCTGGATAAGCGCTTTGAACATCTGCCCCACGGAAACAGTCTCCATTTCGGCGGTAGACTTCTCCTTGACGTTAATACAGGTCAAAAGAGTAAAGATTATAAACAATGCCGCAATTACTATAGAGAAGCAGCGGAAGCCGACTATCTCTATCTCGCGGGGCGTTTCTCCACCGAACATCTTACCGAGAGCCTGAACTGCGATCACGGTTACTACCATTACTATAGCAGATCCCACACCGGCAGCGCTTCTTGCAAGAGTGGTAAGACCCTCTCGCTCTTTGCCTCCCTTGGTGAAAGCAGGTATCATTGACCAGTAAGGAATGTCCATCATAGTATAGGTTACGCCCCAGAGGATATAGACCGTTGCTGCGTATGCTGTCAAGCCTGCGGGATTCATCTTTGGAGGCGCCGAGAACATCATAACAAGTATAATTGCGTTGGTAACGGTGCCGATAAGCAGCCACGGGCGGAACTTGCCCCAGCGTGTCTTTGTCTTTGCAACGATGATACCCATGACCGGATCGTTGAATGCGTCAAATACACGAGCAATGAGCAGTATAATACCCATAGCAAATGCGCTGACTCCTATAATATCCTGATAATAATACAAAACGTATGACGCCGACAGCATATATACCATGTCTTTGCCGACTGCGCCGAGTGCGTAGGACAGCTTCGCTCCTGTCGAGAGTTTCTGACTGCTTTGTGTGTTCTTCTTTTCACTCATACTGTTCACCTCACTGTTATTCTTGTTTGCCGCTTCGCATCGAGGCAGCTATCTTGACAGCTTTATATGCCCCGTTGTACATTCCTATCGAATTATTCGTTCTTATGCATCCGCACATCTGTTCAAGCAGTAACGACTCATTTATGAACAGGTCGATCATTTGGAGCGTGTGCGGTATATCCTCACATTCGAGCGTTCCGTCACCAATTTCGGCGGAGTGAATAGCACCCCATCGCTCATGACCGCCGATATGCTTTAAGAAGAGCTTTGGTATCGGGTAGAATACCAGTTCGCTGGGCTTAGTTGCGAGCACATCGGATGAACGCATCAAAAGATTTGTACAGTACACTGCTTCAAAGATGTTTTCATGCCAGAATGCGTGAATGCCTTCGACTTTGCCGGTGACAGCTTTTTCCGCAAATGATACCGTATCGTTCCAATCTCCGAAATGTGTTGTGCTCAGTTTTTCAAGCTCATCTATCTTTTCACACATAGAGATCCATACATTTTTGTAATCGCCGACATTTACATAAAGCGCAGCTTTCTTTTTCTTTATGTACGGGATCAGGTGCCTGATGATAGCAATGAAAAGCTCCTGCTGAGCGCCGGCACCGCCGATAGTCAAAAGAAAACGCATAGGCTCGCCTTTTTTCTTTCTGTCAAGACGTGCCGCACAATCTGTGTCTATATTGGATACCAGCTCATGATCGACATAATGACCCGTGTAGACGAGGCTGTCTGCAGGCATGGGTTTAAGTATATCCTTGCCCTGCATCCCGTTGAGTATCCTATACCCCATATATGCCTGATATGTCTGTATGGTGTGGACGCTGCCTTCTGCAAAATGGAGTGCCATGGGCCAATTATCAGGTATTGCGTTGACAACGTACTTCATTCCTGCGTGAAGAGCCGCTTGAGCAGGCCAAACGTGAGTTCCTATGATTGGGATATCCTTCGGGACATTCTTGAATACAGGCGCCATAAGTTCGGCATTCTTCTGATCTGAAGCATTATACGTCAGCTTTCTGAAGCCCTCATAATTCAAAGGCTCCCATACCAGCTTGTTGAAAAGACCTATTTTCTGAGACAAGCGAGAACCCATTGAATACAGATCGTTTTGTGCGCTTATCACTTTTGTGCAGGTCGTGTCGGGATATGAGTTGAGATCCATCCAATACGGAGTGTAGCCCAATGCGTTGGCGGCAGACGCTATTGCTATTGAAATCCTGTAATGACCGAAGCCCATTCTGATATTGCCTACGATGATACCCTTGTCAGTGTCGAATTTTTCACCACCCTCCCCTTCTGCCACGCGAATATCATAAACATTGAGCGGTTTGTTCAGGCAGATGTTCGGAACTATTTTTGCAGGGTAATTCTCGCCGCTGTCATCGCCGAACTTTCTGATATACTTTTGTTTTGACTTTTCGGCGCTCTTAACAGCCGAGCTGCTGATCTTGTTGCCGAATATTATTTTTGATCTGTCAGTCATACTGTACCTCTCCTCTCTGATTTGACATTATATTCTATAGTAACAGTGGGAGCGTTGTCAGTCGATATGTTGACCGTCGCCTTACCGCTGCCGCCTTTTGTTTTTACAAATGTGCCGCCCATGCCGCCTTGAAGTGTAAATGAATGGGGGCCTATAATTTCGATCGGACCGTTTGTATCAATATTGACCACTCCTACAAAATAAGGAAGGATATTTCCGTTCTGATCGGCAGCGGTTATCCTGATGCTTGAGACATCGTATGTAGTTCGTTCGATAAGATCCGTGTGATCGGGTTTCGCCTTTAGCAGCAGTTTCTTGAATGGTGCTCTAACGACCGTTTTCACAGTTTTTCCGTTCTTAACACCTTCAAATCGGTATTCCACTGCTCTTGCCCCCCAGTTCTCGATATATTTGCCGTAAAGTGCATAGGCGTCTTCGAATTTCATTCTGTATCGCATCATCAGCCATGCAGCTTTGAGTTTTGCTCTGAGCGAGAGCTTCGATATTCCGAATCTCGCCGATTCATTAAGTATGCTCTTCACATATTCAGCTTGACGCGGCGTAAAGTTTTCACCTTCTTTGATCTGCTCTCCGATAAAATCGTCTATTTCTATCGGAGGATATTTCAGATGGGTAAACGGGGAATCTTTATGTGTATACTCTCTGATAAACCTGTCATTCTTATAAAACCTAACGCTGTCAGCGTTTGTAAATACATAGATATGTCCTCTCACACTGGCAGGATGTTCGCCTATATCCATTGACGAGCTGATCTCCAAGACAGCTTCATCAGTCTGATTGACGGCATAAACACTTGACGCGAGCTTCGGATTTCTGAACATATCGCATATTCCGTGATAGCAGATACGATCTCCGCTGCCGAAATCCTTGTGTGTATTATAATCAAAAAAGCACCAACCAAAGGTTCCTGCAATATCTTCATAAGACGCAGCACAGTCTAAGATCCTCGCGTGTCTGAGTGCGTGTTCGAGACGATGTTCCTCGCAGTCGCTGCTCTTTGTCGGAAACATATGTCCGCAGTATTCCGAGATAAGATATGGCTTATCTGTATCTGACGTTACTTTTGATTTTGCTTCACAGCCCGGTGCCGTACCGTCGTGGACAAAATCGTTATAGGTGTACACATCCTCAAGCAAATTGCTGTTTTTTATACATCTTACTCCGCCTGTCTGACGTGTGTCATCGAGCAAGTGAGCAATATTATTGGTCTTTTCATAAAAATCGTCGTCATCGGGAGATTCGTTTATCCGTACACCCCATAAAACTACAGACGGATGGTTTCTGTACTGGCGTACCATTTCCGAAGTAGTGTTAATTGCAGTCTTTTTCCAATCTTCATTACCTATATGCTGCCAGCCGGGGATCTCCGTAAAAACAAGAAGACCGTTTTGATCGCAGCGATCAATAAAATGTTGTGACTGAGGATAATGGGAGGTCCTGACAGCGTTAAGACCAAGTTCAAACTTCAGTATATCTGCGTCGCTCCTTTGCATTGACGCAGGAGCTGCATAACCTATATACGGATAGCTCTGATGTCGGTTAAGTCCGATCAGCTTTAATTTCCTTCCGTTGAGATAAAATCCATCGCTTTTGAAAAATGCTCTTCGAAAGCCAAACTGAGTTTCTATCGTGTCGGTGACATTTCCGCACTTGTCGATAAGTTCGGTCACGGATTTGTACATATTAGGAGTTTCGACATCCCAAAACATGGCGCCGGGAACCGAAAGCTTCGGAGTATCGGACGCGGAAAATTCGGCTGTAATAAGTGATTTTTCAGGATCACTTCCGACTTTGAAAATGCTCTGACGAATTCTGAATTCATCAGATCCGCTGCTTTCCGATTGCGTTATTGTGATCCTGCTTTCGACTGTTCCGTCGAATTGCGTGCTCAAATCTTTACTTGTTGAAACAAATATCTCATCGGGAACGGTCGGTCGTATGAAAACATCTTCTATATAACTATTCTCTCTGATCTCAAGCCAAACCTCGCGGTACAGTCCTCCGTATGTCATATAATCTACAACATTGCCGAACGGCGGTATGTTTTGCTGTTCTCGGCTGTCTACTTCAACAGAAAGGAGAAATTCAATATCGCCATGTACTATTTCGGTAAGCTCTGTCTCGAAGCTTGTATATCCTCCGAGATGCCGTTCCCCACACTGCCTTCCGTTTACATAGACCTGAGCACTGTGACCTGCTGCGCCTATTATAAGAAAAATACGCTTGTCTTTAGCCATCTCGGGAAGAGTTATCTTTTTCCTGTAACCGCATACCATCTGATAAATGCTTTCGTCAAAATGGTTAAACGGTGTCACCGCACATGTGTGTGGCAGATCAACACGGGTTGTTTCACAGGACTCTCCCAATGCGAAGCTCTCAGAGAACTGCTCTGTGAAGTCCCAATTGTAATTGATATTTATCTTCTTCCTCATCAGCACAGCGACTCCTTCACAATACACACAAATCGTCCTAACTGATTGTGTATTTTATATATTATACCACATTATTTGTGTGAAATCAATGAAATTGTGATAACCATATTGACAAAGTATTCAAAAGTATTCCGTGCAAAATGATAAAAGCACACCGAAACATTTCGATGTGCTTGAATTACTTCTTTATCTGTTTGAATACATCCTGTCGTAATAGTTTTTATAATCTCCGCTGATAATCTCTTCCCACCATGTGCGGTTATCAAGATACCAGTTGATTGTTTTCTTTATTCCTTGTTCAAAGCTTGTTTCCGGGCGCCATCCAAGTTCGTTGTATATCTTTGTCGGATCGATCGCATAGCGCATATCATGACCTTTTCGGTCTGTCACAAATGTGATAAGTGATTCAGGTTTGTTAAGCTCTTTACAGATCAGTTTGACAATGTCTATGTTCATCATTTCGTTGTGACCGCCGACATTGTAGACCTCCCCCACTCTTCCTTTGTGTATGATAAGATCGACAGCACGGCAGTGATCTTCTACATATAGCCAGTCTCTGATGTTCAGTCCTTGTCCGTAAACGGGCAGCGGCTTGTTGCTAAGACAGTTGGCAATCATCAGAGGAATAAGTTTCTCGGGAAAATGGTACGGTCCGTAGTTATTTGAGCAGCGGCTTATTGTTACGGGCAGACCATAAGTCCTGTGGTATGACATAACGAGAAGATCTGCGCTCGCTTTGGAAGCACTGTACGGACTGCTTGTGTGAAGCGGAGTTTGTTCTGTGAAGAACAGATCAGGTCTGTCGATAGGAAGATCGCCGTATACCTCATCGGTAGATATCTGATGAAATCGGATGATTCCGTACTTCCTGCACGCATCCATCAAGACAGATGTGCCTATTATATTTGTGTTAAGAAAGACAGAAGGGTCTTCTATACTTCGGTCAACGTGGCTTTCGGCTGCGAAATTCACCACTATATCGGGAGATTCTTCTTCAAAAAGCTTGTAAACACCCTCGCGGTCGCAAATATCAAGCTTTTCAAATCTGAAATTACTTCGATCGAGTACGGTGCTCAATGTGCTCAGATTGCCGGCATAAGTCAGCTTGTCCAGACAAACTATACGATAGTCGGGGTATTTATCAAGCATATAAAAAATGAAATTGGAACCGATAAACCCGGCACCTCCTGTTACGATTACAGTCATATCATTAATACCTTACCTTTCCCTCTGCTACAGCGCGAAGATGTGCTCCATACGGTGATTTACCGTATTTTTCCGCAGATTTGAGCAGTTTATCTTTAGTTATCCATTTATTTTTGTATGCGATCTCTTCGGGAGCAGATATCATAATACTCTGGCGTTGTTCGATCATTCTTACAAATTCTGATGCATCGAGCAGGGTATCCATAGTTCCCGTATCGAGCCACGCAAAACCTCTGCCGAGTATCTGTACATCAAGAAGAGAATCCGCAAGGTACATCTGGTTTATCGAGGTTATCTCCAGTTCACCTCGATATGATGGAGTAACAAGGTGAGCGCGGCTGCTGATCCCGGGCGGATAAAAGTATAACCCCGTAACAGCATAGTGACTTTTAGGTTCGGCAGGCTTTTCTTCAAGGTGGAGGGCACGCCCTTTTTCGTCAAAGTCAACGATACCAAAACGTTCCGGGTCTGCCACATAGTAAGCAAAAACAGATGATCGGTTCTTTTCCTCAGCGTTCTTGCGGGCATTTTGGAGCATTCTTCCGAAACCATTGCCATAGAATATATTGTCTCCAAGTATCATAGCGCAAGAGTCATTACCGATAAATTCTTCTCCTATAATAAACGCCTGGGCAAGTCCATCCGGACTCGGTTGAGTTTCGTACAGAAGTCGTATTCCAAACTGGGAACCGTCTCCGAGAAGATTTCTGAAACGTTGTGTATCTTCAGGCGTAGAGATTATGAGTATATCCCTGATGCCGGCAAGCATAAGTGTGCTCAATGGGTAGTATATCATGGGCTTGTCATAAACAGGCAATAGCTGTTTACTTGTTACGAGCGTAAGTGGATATAATCTTGTTCCGGCACCGCCGGCGAGAATGATACCTTTCATATGCGACCTCCTTACACTTGACAATCATGGTTCTTAAAATTTTACAGTGAAGAAAAACGAGTAGATGTTCTCTTCCTTCATTATACAATATTAAGTCTAAACGAGCAATGGTTTTTCGGGATGATTTCACAAATATCCGATTTTTCTCGCATAGATCATAACAGGGGATAAAAAGAAGGGGTGAAGTAGGGGGTGAAATAGACCGAAATTTTTCGGAATTTTGCGTCACTTTTGCAGTAAAAGAAAAACCGCACAAATCCCGAAAAATCCAGGATTTATGCGGTTTTAAGCGGAGGACAAGGGATTTGAACCCTCGCGCCGGTTACCCGACCTACTCCCTTAGCAGGGGAGCCCCTTCACCACTTGGGTAA